>JBIPMO010000246.1:0-4783 GCA_044369085.1 Phycisphaerales bacterium | reverse complement strand
CGTAGCCCATCTTGAGGAAGACGAACGCGTTCTCATAGAGGTAGTGCGTGAACATGTAGGTCGCACGGCCCGGGCCGCCCTCGGTCATGATGTAGGGCAGGGCAAAGACCTGCAGCGTGTTGATGGTCATGATGATCGTGTTGAAGAGGATCACCGGTGAGATCATGGGCATCGTGACGTGGATCAGGCGGCGGATGGGGCCCATGCCGTCGATCGAGGCGGCTTCGTAGAGCGATGCGGGAACATCCTGCAGAGCGGCGAGGTAGACCACCACCGGCTGCCCGATGTTCCAGAGGCTCATCAGGACCAGGGCGATGAGGGCCCAGTTGGGGTCGCCCAGCCAGTTGGGCCCGCTGATCCCGGACGCTCGCAGAGCGAGGTTGATGAGCCCCTGATCGGCGTTGAAGAGCCAGAGCCAGATCATCGCCGCGGCCACGATGGGCACCAGCGATGGGATGAACACGGCCGTGCGGTAGATCCACAGCCCGCGGACCTTGGTGTTCAGGAACGCCGCGATCACGATCGAGAGGATCGATGCCACGGGGATGAAGAGCACCGAAAAGACGAGCGTGTTCCACAGCGCCACGCGGAACACGGGGTCGACCAGCAGGCGCTGGTAGTTCTCGGTGCCCACGAAGATCGGGGCTTCCAGCAGCGGGTAATCGGTGAGTGAGTAATACAGCGAGAGCGCGATGGGCAACGCCATGAAGACGGTAAAGCCGACCAGCCATGGGCTGATCCAGGCCAGCCCGACCCACACGGAATCGCGTTCAAGGCGGCGTTTCATCGGGGGCATTCACCACAGAGGCACGGAGACACCGAGATGGAGATCTTGCGCAGAGCACGGCCTACACCGCACGGACAGTGCTTCCCCTGTACCACACAAAGAACTGCTTCTCTGTGTCTCCGTGCCTCTGCGGTTTGCTTCACGAGGTTGCCCCTTGCCGCAGCGCGCGAGCCCGAGCGGCGAGGTCAAGGTTGGTCTGGGCGGCGCTCTGCACCCGGGCCAGCGCCTCGCCGGGCACCTCCTGCAGCCGCCAGATCTTCTGCATCGCGGCGTTGAACTCCGCGACGTACTGCTCCCACGTCCTGGTGCGCGGGAAGATGTAGGCCCGGCCGCTCGCCGCGATCCGGTTGTGCACGGCGACGAACCGGTTTGGATGGTCGCGGATGAAAGCATCGCTCGAAGCGATGAGCGGCGAGTTTTTGCAGTGGGCGCTGCTCAGGAACTCCACCACCTCGGGGCGCTGCGTGTAGGCGATGAACTCGAACGACTCGCGCGGGTACCTCGCGCCGCGCGGGATCACCAGCACATCGCTGTCGAGCAGGCCCACTGGCGCGGACTCGTCGAAGATCGATGCCTCGACGGGCATCGGGCACACCCCGTAATCCATGTCGGGGCGGTAACGGGCGATCATGTTCGCCAGCCACGGCCCCTGGTTGACCATCGCCACCTTGCCCGCGAGGAAGGGGTTCTCCGGCGTCCCGTAGAAACCGAACCCCGACTGGAACTTCAGCACGCGCTCAACGCCCAGCCTCTCCGGGTACGAGCGCACCCAGTCGTAGGCGGCGATGTTCTGACTCGAAGCGGCGAGGGCCTTGTCCGTTTCGGCGTCGTAGAGCGAGCCGCCGAAGTAGTAGCCCCAGAACCACGACCACCAGTCGGGCTCGGTGTGAAGAAAGCCCGCCTGGGTGAGTTCAAGGCCGTCAAGGTTGGCGCGGCCATCGGTCCTTGTGAGTTGGAGGGCGGCGTGGTCGAGTTCATCGATCGTGCGCGGCGGCCGCTCGGGGTCCAGCCCCGCCTCCCGGAACAGCGCCTTGTTGTAGAAGAGCGCCAGCGCGCCACAGGTGTTGACCATCGCCCAGAGTTTGCCCTGATGTGTGAGCATGGGCCAGACGGACGGGGCGTAGGCCTCGCGGCGGATGCCCGCCTCCGCGGCGAGCTCATCGAGCGGGATGAGCGCGTTGCTCTCGGCGTAGGGCGGAACGGAGAAGTTGCCCATGCCCAGGATGTCGGGCGGGTTGCCCCCCGCGATCGCGACCAGCGCCTTCTGGTCGATCCCCCCCATGCTGAAGTAGCGCACAAAGATGCGCGACTGCGAGGCGTTGAAGTCGTCAACGACCTTGCGCATGGCCTGGCCCTCGTGGCCGGTCCACTTTTCCCAGTAATCAAGCACGATCCGCCCGGTGATGCGGTCCTTGCCGCCGCGCGGGCCCAAAGCCATGAAGGCCAGCGCCCCCGCGCCAAGAGTCGCCAGCGCGGCCCGGCGGGTCAGCGTGGCCTTCGACGGGCGATCATCGGCGGCGTGCATCCTCATCGCGATCCCACTGTAGCGTCAGCCGCCCCAGCGGATGCCCGCGGCCCGGTGGATCCGCTCGATCGCATCCGCGATCCGGACCGAAAGATCGATCGACGGCAGCGGGGCCGCCTCACCGCGAACCGCTCGGGCAAAGCGAGCGAACTGATTCGTGAAGCGCTCGCCACCGTTCACGAAGACCTCTTCCTGCTTGTTGACAACCAGGACTTGCCGCTCGGGATCCGGCGAGAACGGGAACGTGGTGCGGGCCGATCCCCTGGTCCCGACCAGCTCAAGCAGCACGCCATCGCCCTTGCTGAATGAGGCCTCGCCCGCGAACTCGACGCCGGAGGGGAAAGTCCACGAGAAGGTCATGGTGTCGTCGACAGCGCGCGTCTCGCCCGCGACGGGATCCGCGAGCACGGCGGCCGCGCGGAGCGTGGACCAGTCGGGCTCCTGCCCGGCGAGCAGCATCGCGGCGGAGACCGGGTAGCAGCCGATATCCATCAGCGCCCCACCCTGCAGCGCGTGCGACAGCCGGGTGGCGAGGATGTACTCATCGGTGGTCCGCACATTGCGCCGCGACACGATGCGGACTAGCCGACCGATGGGCCCGGCCTCGCCCGCGCTGGCGAGTTCGACCAGGCGAGCGGTCTGCGGGTGGTGCATCCACATGAAGCCCTCGACGATCAGTCGCTCCGCCCGGGCGGCCGCGGCTCGGAGCGTCTCGGCCTCGCGCGCCGTCGCGACCAGGGGCTTCTCGCAGAGCACGTGCTTGCCCGATTCGAGCAGGCGCAGGCACCACTCGTGGTGCAGGTTGTTCACGAGGGTGACGTAGACCGCATCGACATCATCTCGGCCAAGGAGTTCTTCGTAGGTGCAGGCGGCGTGAGCCGGATCGCCCGCGATGCGGCCGCAGTCGCGAGCGAGGGCCAGCGCCTTGGCCCGGTCGCGTGATGCAACGGCTACCACGCGGCATCCGGGCGCATCGGCCACCCGCGGCAATACCCCCGCCGCGATGCGCCCCGTCCCCATGATGGCCCAGCGAAGCTCGTGCATCGCCGGCAGCATAGGTGTTCACATCGCTCAGGCTCGGGCGTGGACCATCGCCAGCTTGGCCATGGCCACCTGGCGGTCGTGGGTGATGCGGTCCATTTCCAACGGGTTCAGCGACGACTTGGCGTTGGCGGCATCGACCTCGGCGCGGGCCTGGGCCTCGGTGACCGTGTCGGCTTCGATGGCCTTGGCGGCGAGGATGGTGAGTTCGTTGTTGACGTTCTGCATGAACCCACCATCGATGAACCAGGACTTGTGCCCAGACTCTTCGAGCTTGACCCCGACCTCATAGCGGTCGACGAACTCGATGCGCAGTTCACCAGCGCCGAGCTTGCCGACCAGCGCCCCGGCACCGGCCATGACGCCGATCTTGCCATCCCACATCGGGACTGAGGCATAGGCGGCCTTGGCATCGAAGATGCGGGCATCGGGGGTGATCAGGCGGCAGCGGAAGGGTTTGTCGGCCATGGGCGGGTTCTCCGAGCGGGGGCGAAGAGTATAGCGGGGTGAACGAAAGCCGAATCTGTACCGGCCTCTGATCGGCCGCTTCCGCGGTGCTCAGCGGCCAGATCACGAGCGTCCCGCGAGGCATGTCAGGACGGCTGGTTCGCCCAGTCCTTCCGGCACTCCTCGATGATTCTCTGCGCCGTTCGCACGTTCACGAAGCCCGCCTGGGCATCGATCGCGGGCTTGCGCCCCGTGCGAACGGCGTCCAGAAACTCGCTGATCTCCAGTTCCAACTGGTCGGCATCGTCGATGACCAGCGGCTCGATGTGGATCAGCTTGCCGTAGTCAAGGTCCGACAGGTCCTTGCCCTGGCGCAGGGCATCGCGGATCTCTTCCATCTGCAGCGTGTTGGCGGTGCGGCGGATGAGCACACCGTCTTTCTTGGCGTAGTCGATCGAGACGTAGCAGTTCTCACCGATGATGCGGACCTTGCGCTCGGTCTTCATGGCCAGGCGCGAGGCGGTGACGTTGGCCACGCACTTGCCCTGGGGCATCTGGAACGTCAGGCGAGCGTTGCAGACATCCTCGTGCTCGGTCAGCACGGCGACACCCGAGGCGTCGATGCGGACCGGCTCGCGGCCCTCCATGAGCATCAGCACGACATCCAGGTCATGGATCATCATGTCCATGACGACCGAGACATCGACGCTGCGGAAGGTCATCGGGCTGACGCGGTGGACCTCGATAAACCGGGGGACGATGCCGCCGAAGCCCTGCTCCTGCATCTGCTGCTGGGCCCGTTGGAGGGCGCGGACGGCGGGGTTGAAGCGCTCGATGTGGCCCACCATCAGGACCGCGCCGGTGCGGCTCGCGACCTCGACCATCTTGCGTGCTTCATCGACATCGGTGGCCAGTGGCTTTTCGACCAGGCAGGCGACGCCCGCCTCCAGGAACTGCGTCGCGACGCGCAGGTGCTCGACGGT
>JBIPMO010000245.1:0-4802 GCA_044369085.1 Phycisphaerales bacterium | reverse complement strand
GCTGTCCGATGGTGTTTCAGATCACTCGACGCACGTCGCTGGAACGATCGGCGGCAGCGGCGCGGGCGTGCTCGCCAACCGCGGCATGGCCCCTGCGGTCCAGATCATCTCCTACGCCTTCGAAGTCCCGGGCGGGCTGTCGCAGGGCTTCCTCTACACCAACCCCGGCGACCTGCAGGATGACTATGTCGCCGCCATTGCCGCCGGCGCGGATATCTCCAACAACTCCATCGGCACCAACACCGAGCCCAACGGCTACCCCTGTGAATGGCACGGCAACTACGGCGTGACCGATGTCCTGATCGATCAGATCGTCCGCGGGACCTCGGGCATCGGCGCTGGCCAGCCTTTCCGCGTCGTGTGGGCCGCGGGCAACGAGCGCCAGGGCAGCCGATGCGATGTCGAGTTCCCCGCCCCCAATCAGGACTACGCCAGCACCGCGCCTCCCGGCATGGCGAAGAATCACATCTCGGTTGGGGCGCTCAACTCCAACGACGACTCGATGACCACCTTCTCCTCCTGGGGCCCCGGCGATGACGGCCGCATGCGCCCGGACATCTCCGCCCCCGGCTGCCAGTCGACCGGTGACGGCGGCGTCACTTCGACCAGCAGCAGCGGCGGCTACAACGTCAAGTGCGGCACATCCATGGCCTCGCCCACGGTCTGCGGCATCGGTGCCCTGATCATGCAGGACTACCGCTCGCGTTACCCGAGCCGCCCGGAGATGCGCAACAGCACGCTCAAGACGCTGCTCGCGCACACCGCCGCCGACCTTGGCAACGTCGGCCCCGACAACCAGTTCGGCTACGGCTCGGTCCGCGTCAAGGATGCGGTCGATTTCATGCGCACCGACCGCCACACCGAGGCCTCGATCAGCGGGCAGGGCGGCTCGCAGGCCTACACCGTCGTCGTCGCGCCGGGCGACCCGCAGCTCAAGGTCACCATCGCCTGGGACGATGTGCCGGGCACTCCCAACGTGAACCCGGTGCTGGTCAACGACCTTGACCTGGTCGTGACTTCGCCCAGCGGCGCACGCTTCTACCCCTGGACCCTCAGCGGCACGCAGCCCTGGCTGCCCGCCGTTCAGACCCAGCGCAACAGCCTCGACAACATCGAGCAGGTGCTCGTGAACAGCCCCGAGGCCGGCGCCTGGCGCGTCGAAGTCGTCGGCACCGCGGTGCCGCAGGGCCCGCAGCCCTTCTCGCTCGCGGCCAACCCCTTCCTCGTGAACTGCTCGGATCAGGGCACCGCGTCGCTCTCGCCGGTGGTTCTCAACTGCTCGTCGCTGCTGAATGTGTCGGTCGGCGACTGCGGGCTGAACACGGACGACAACGCCGTTGAAACCGTGACGGTCAACCTCGCCTCCACCTCCAACCCGGTCGGGTTGTCGGTCGTTCTGACCGAGAGCGCCGCCCAGTCCGCCGATTTCCGCGCATCGGTCCAGCTCTCGACCTCGCCATCCTCCGGCGAGTTGCTGGTGGGCAACGGCGACACGGTGACGCTGACTTATCAGGATGCTGATAGCGGCTCCGGGTCGCCCGCGACCGTCACCCGCACCGCGACCGTCGACTGCGCCGGCCCGGTCATCTCCGGCGTGGCCGCTCAGAACGTCACCTCGTTCTCGGCCCAGGTCGTCTTCACCACCAGCGAGCCCGCGACCACCGTGCTCCGCTACGGCACGGCCTGCGGCACGTTCACCCAGACGCTGACCGATGCCAACCCGACCCTCACCCACACCTTCAACCTCACCGGCCTCACCGGGTCGACCATCTTCTTCTTTGATGTCCAGGCCACCGACGCCAGCGGCAACTCCGCGAGCGACAACAACGGCGGCTCGTGCTACTCCTTCACCACCGCGTTCCGCCCCGATTACTTCACCGAGCTCTTCTCCGCGAGCGATAACGACTTGGACAACCGGTCGATCTTCTTCACCCCCGATGGGTCGACGCAGTTCTATCGCGCGTGCGAGTTCCCCATCTCGGCCCTGCCCAACGATCCGCTCGGCGGGACGCTGATCGCCCTGCCCGATGACTCCCCCTCGACCACCCTCACCCTGACGGGCGGGCAGACCATCAAGCTCTACGGCGTTTCTTACTCGTCGTTCTTCCTCAACCCCAACGGCAACATCTCTTTCAGCGCCGGCGACAGCGCCACGGGCGAGTCGATCGCGACACACTTCAACCGCGCCCGCATCTCGATCCTCTTTGACGACCTCAACGCGACGCAGGGCGGGTCGGTCCGCTGGCAGCAGCTCTCTGATCGCGTGGTGATCACCTACCTGAACGTTCCCAAGCACAACGCCGGCGCGGCCAACGGCAACACCTTCCAGTACGAGCTCTTCTTTGATGGCCGCATCGGCTTCCACTACCTCAACCTCTCGATCACCGATGGCCTGGCCGGCCTCTCGCGCGGCAGCGTGACTCCGCCCGACTTTGTTGAGTCAGACCTGTCCGCCTACGCCGCCTGCGGGCCCCGCCCGCCGACCGCGGCCGGGCAGAACATCACCCTCGCGCGCGGCGAAGAGCGCGTCATCACCCTGCTCGCCACCGATGATGGCCTCCCCGCCCCCGGCAACCTCCGCTACACGATCACGTCGCTGCCGACCAACGGCTGGCTGACCGATCCCAACGGCGGGCCCATCAACGCCGTGCCCTACCAGATCCCCGGCGGTGAGAACGCCGTCCGCTACCAGCCGCGCTGCTCGCTCAACGGGACGGATGCGTTCAACTTCATCGCCAACGACTTCGGCGTCGCTCCCGATGGCGGCGACTCGAACCCGGCAACGATCGCGTTCACCGTCGGCGGGCCTTCCGTCGTCCGGTCGTACCTCGTGGACAACACCAACCCCGGCTGGACCTTCGATGCGGCGTGGGCCTTCGGTCAGCCGACCGGCGGCGGCGGCTCCGCGGGCGGCGGCTCGGGCTCGCCCGACCCCACCGGCGGCTTCACCGGCACCAACGTCTACGGCTACAACCTCGCGGGCAACTACCCCAACAACCTTACCCCGGCTCGCAACCTCACCTCGACGGCGATCGACCTCAGCGGGTTCACCAACACCAAGCTCCGCTTCCAGCGTTGGCTCGGCGTCGAGGCGTCCCAGTACGACGCGGCCTCGGTCCAGATCTCGACCAACGGCACGACCTGGAACACCGTCTGGGCCCACAGCGGCGCTTCGCTGAACCCGGGCGGCACCTGGACCCAGGTTTCCTACGACATCGCCCAGTGGGCCGACAACCAGCCGACGGTGTACCTGCGCTGGGTGCAGGGCACGACCGACGGGTCGGTGGTGTACTGCGGCTGGAACATCGATGACATCGAGATCCTGGCCGACATCCCCGCCGTCCCCTGCCAGGGCGACTACAACGATGACTGCGATATCAACTTCGCCGACATCACCTACGTGCTCGGCAACTGGGGCACCTACAACTTCTCTGACATCACCAACGTGCTGGGCAACTACCAGCAGCCCTGCCCGTGAGGCGGCTGAACGGCTGAAGGTCACTTCTTGAATGACTCAGGGCGTCGCGAGCGTGGGCTCGCGACGCCCTGTTTGTTTGTGGGGTGGAGATCGAGGCGGGCGGAGCGTCGGGAAGCGAGCTGCGCGGTGTCGCTCAGCCACGCAGCGCGGCAGCGCGGATGTAGTCGGAGATGCTGCGGAAGCCGGCGCTCTGGGCGGCCCGCTCGAAGCGCATCTTCTCGCCCGGGGTCAGGCGGATGTTGACCTGCTCGGTGCGGTTGGAGCCCCCGGGCTCGGGCGGTGATTCGCCGCGTTCGAGCATCGCGCCGACCACGGTTTCCAGAACGGTGTGCAGCTTGTTCAGCGCCTCTTCCGGGTTCCGGCCGTTGGCGAAGGCGAGCGGCAGTTCGAGCACGCGGGCCAGGTACCAGCCCTTCTCGGTCGCCTTGTCGTTGGGAGCAACATAAACGGTGTACCCGGCGGCGATGGCCCGGGCCCGCTTGGCGATGACGGGGTCGAGCGGGCCGCGGCGAGCGGACTCAAGAGCCGCGGGGCCCGAAGCCGAACGGCGAGTCGCTCGCTTCTTCGTCAAGGATGGCTTGGATCGTTTCGAAATCAACTTGATTGACCTGACCGTCATGGAACTCGATGACGAGCTCGCCGACGCCTTTCTTGGAGAACAGGGCCTGGCTCTCCCTGACTTGTTCGAGCGACCAGCCGCGAGACTTGAGGAAACGGTGAACTTCGCTGAAGGCGACGTTGCCGGGCATGCGGCCCTCCGAGGACTGCGTGAAGCGAGTCGGCCGCGCCAACGCAGGCGATGCCGATCGATCCACTAGCAGTCTCCGAGGCCGCGGCTCGCTCGCGGTCGAGAGACCATATGTTCCATCTCGTTCCGTTCGATCGGCTTTGACATCGTGTGGCGAGCCAACACGGGCCGAGGTCACAGCATGTCTGCCATGTTCTGCAAAGCATAGCTCAGCTGGTTGGATTTGTCAACTCCACGCTATACAGAATCTCAAAGCCCCCTCACGCCCCCAGCAGCCGCTTCATCCCCTCCGCCGTCTCGCGAGCGGACCCGACCAGCTGGTCCGCCTGCGCATCGGCGTGGTAGCTGCTGCGGACGAGGGCTCCGCTCTCCACCACCGCGAAGCCGCGGGCGAGGCCTTCGCGGCGGAAGGTGTCGAACTGCTCGGGGCGCACCCAGCGGTCGATGGGGAGGTGGTTGCGGGTGGGCTGGAGGTACTGGCCGATGGTTAGGATGTCGGTATTGGCCTTGGCTCGGACCTCATCCATCAGAGCGATCACCTCATCATCGCGCTCGCCGATGCCCACCATGATGCCG
>JBIPMO010000041.1:0-14963 GCA_044369085.1 Phycisphaerales bacterium | reverse complement strand
GAAGATCCAGATGAGGTCATCGGCGGTGGTGCAGAGCATCAGCCCGGTGAGGCTGAAGAGCGCGAAGGAATAGAACTCGGCCCGGGTGGCGCGGATGCCATCCCAGCGACGCCCGGCGGTGACGGAAGCCTCGTAGTCCCGGTCGACCGTGCCGGTGATGAGCATCACGAGCAGGATGCCGACCGCGGCGATCATCACCTTGCCGAAGGGCATGAGGTGGGGCAGCAGCGAGTGGGGGGGCACCGGGGTCCAGATGGCGGCGAGGCCCGCGACCGCGAGCGCAGCGATCGAGATGCCGGCGCACAGGCGGCGGATCGCCGGGGCGGGCGAAAGGCCCACCACCATCACGATGCACGTGGCGATGAAGAGCACGATCTCGGGCACGAGGTACCGGAGCTTCTCGACCATCGGGAGCGCTTCGGCGGCGAGCAGCAGGGGGCTGTTCATGGATGAGCCTCCGCCGCGGATTTCACCGCGGGCATCGGTGCTTCAGCGATGAGCGCCCTTGGATTGACCATCGAGATGGTCTTGGCGACCGGAGCTTCGAGCGTCTTGATCATCGGGGTCGGCAGCACACCCAGGACAAGGCAGGCCAGCGCCAGCGGGGTCAGCACGCAGATCTCGCGAGCCGAGAGGTCGATGGGGAGCTTGCGGTGATGGTCGTGGCCATCATGCCCGTGCGATTCGTGCGAGCCGTGGCCATGGGCGTGGGCATGACCGCCCGGCTCGCGGAGTGCTCCCCAGACGATCTTGCCGACCATGATGAGCAGGTACATGGCGGCGACGATCATGCCCGTGCCGGCGATGGCGGCGTACCACGGACCGAGGGGTCCCGCGGTTCCGCCGATGCCGATGGAACGCGAGCCCGACTGGAACGTGCCCATGAGGCACATGATTTCCGAGACAAAGCCGTTGAGGCCGGGCAGGCCGACGGATGCCATCGCGAAGAAGACCATGAAGAAGGACCAGCAGGGCATTTTCGAGGCCAGCCCGCCGACCTCTTCGAGGTTGCGGGTGTGGTAGCGCTCGTACATGAACCCGATGCAGAAGAACAGCGCCCCGGTCGAGAGGCCGTGGTTGATCATGTAGAGGACCGAGCCCATGGCCCCGGTCTCGTTCAGCGCGAACATGCCGAGCATGCAGAAGCCGAGGTGGGCGACCGATGAGTAGGCGACGAGCTTCTTGACATCGCGCTGCACCCAGCAGATCAGGCCGCCGTAGAGGATCCCGATGATGCAGATCGTGGCGATGGTGGGGGCGTACTCCACCACGGCGAGCGGGACGAAGGGCAAGACGAAGCGCCAGATGGCGTAGGTGCCGAGCTTGAGCAGCACGCCCGCGAGGATGACCGATCCGGCCGTGGGCGCCTCGGTGTGGGCCAGGGGCAGCCACGTGTGCACGGGGAACAGCGGCACCTTCACGGCGAAGCCGCACATGAGGGCCAGCAGGACCCAGGCTTGTTCCTTGGCGCTCATCGAGCGTGCGGCGGCCTCCAGGGCGGTGATGTCGAAGGTCCAGCCCGGGGCACCGGGCATGCGGGCGGCGATCATGGCCACGTAGACCAGCCCGGCCAGAGCGATGATCGATCCCGTGAAGGTGTAGAGGAAGAACTTGGCCGCGGCCTTCTTGCGGTTGGTGGATCCGTAGAGGCTGATCAGGATGTACATGGGGATCAGCGTGAACTCGAAGCACACGTAGAAGAAGATGAGGTCGCGTGCGAGGAACACGCCCGTCATGGCGGCCTGCAACGCGGTCAGCCAGGCGTAGTAGGTCCGGCGACGGTCATCGATCGCCGTTGCGCTTCCCCAGATGCACAGTGGCTGGAGAAACGCGGTGAGCACGATCAGCCAGAGGGCGACGGAATCGACACCGTAGGAGAGCGATACACCAAGCTCGGGGATGATCGCGATCGAACCGGCGAACTGGAAATCGGCGGTGGCGGACCAGTTGAACCGCCAGGCCATGATGATCGCGAGCACGAGGCCGATGATGGAGGAGAGCTTGGCGATGCCAAGCGACCGCCCGGCCGGGCTGGTGGCGATGTTCAGAGCCGCGGCGAGCGGCGTGGCCAGCATGATGAGCGGGAGCCAGTTCATCCGCGGGCCCCCATGACGATAAGGACGATGATCATGATGACCGCCAGGCCCCCGGCCATGCCCGTCGCGTAGGACTGAAGGATGCCGGACTGGCTGGGGCGGATCGCACGGGCGAGGGCCGAGGGGGCCTTGCCGAAGGCGTTCACGAGCCCGTCAACCAGCAGATTGTCGATGACGTGGAAGACGTGGGCGAGCACCCACAGCGGCGTCCGCACAAGAATGTCGTAGATCTCATCCACGTACCACTTGTTGCGGGCCCAGCGGGCGATCGGGCCAAAGAGGGGGACGAGCGCATCGGCGCGGCTGACTTGGGCCCGGGTGCGGCTGCCGAGGAAGAGCCCCCAGATGCCGCGGGGCCCGTGCAGGAACGCCGCGATGAGGATGCCCGCCGCGCCGACGATCGCGGAGATGTAGTACATCGCGTTGTGGTCGGTGATGCCCAGGAAGTTGAAGCCCTCGTGGGGCGGGTGGAACTTCGCCGAAGAGTGCTCGATCAAGCCGGACACCCAGCCGCCGTGGGCCTCGGGGAATGGCTTCACGAAGTAGAGGCCCGCCGCGAGGATGGCGAGCACAGCGCAGATGCCGATGGCGAACTTCATCGCCCAGCCCGGCGGGTGCGGGTCGAACTCTTCCGTGGTCGGATCAAAGTCTGTGCGCCCGTGGGCTCGGATCTCGGCGGTGGACTGATGGGCGTGGGCGTGATCATGCCCGTGGCCATGTCCATGTCCATGGCCGTGGCCGTCGTGCCCGTGACCATGGCCGTGCTGCTTGTGCCACTCTTCGAGCGTGGTGCCCTTGGGGTGGCGGCCGAGTTCGATGAGTTCCGCATCATCGCCCGGGATGAACTCCTTGGGCCCGACGTAGACGCGGAAGAAAGTGCGGAAGGTGTAGTAGGCGGTCATGCCCGCGGTGATGAGCAGGATCCATGCGATCCAGGTCGCGCCGGGGACCATGGAGTTTGGTGTGGTGAACGCCTGGGCGAGGATGAGGTCCTTGGAGAAGTACCCGGCGGTGAAGGGGACCCCTGACAGGTTGATCGATCCGATCAGCATCGCCGCGCCGACGAGGCCGAACCCCTTCATCCACATCACGCCCGAGAGGCGGCGGAGGTCGAGCTGGCCGCCGAAGCCGTGCATCACAGCGCCGACGCCCAGGAACAAAGTCGCCTTGAAGAACGCGTGGGTGAAGGTGTGGAAGGTGGCGCCGATCGGGGTCAGCACGCCGAGCCCGGCGAACATGAACCCGAGCTGCGAGACGGTGGAGTAGCCCATGACGCGCTTGATATCGAAGATCGCCATCTCGATGGTGGCGGCCCACAGCGCCGTGAGCGCGCCGCCCCAGGCGACGATTGCCAGCGCGATGCGGGCCTCATCGGCGAGGTACAGCGGGTAGAGGCGGGCGATGAGGTACACCCCCGCCGTGACCATCGTCGCCGCGTGGATGAGCGCCGAAACCGGGGTCGGCCCTTCCATCGCATCGGGGAGCCAGACGTAGAAGAAGAGCTGCGCCGACTTACCAAAGGCCCCGACCGTCAGCAGGCAAGGGATGGCCCAGGTGGTCCATTGCCCGGCGAGCGCCGTGCCCGAGCCGTCAACCCCTGCCTCCACGAGCTTGAAGAGCAGGTCGTACTCGATCGTGCCGAACTTCACGAACGTCAGGAACAGCCCCAGGGCCAGCCCCAGGTCGCCGATCCGGTTCATGATGAAGGCCTTCTTCGCGGCCGCGACCGCGGCGGGCTTGGTGTAGTAGTAGCCGATCAGGAGGTACGAGCACAGGCCGACACCTTCCCACCCCAGGTAGAGCAGGACCAGGTTGTCGCCCATGACCAGGCAGGACATCGAGAAGACGAAGAGGCCGAACGCGCCGAAGAAACGGCTGTAGCCCGCACCGACGTCGTGGCTCATGTACTCGCTGGCGTACAAGGCGATCAGCGTGCCCAGAGCGGTGACGAAGAGCATCCAGAGCCACGACACGCCGTCCATGTAGAGCGCAAAGGGGGCGTTGAGCGTCTGGCCCGGCTTGTCACCCCAGGAGAGGTTGATCCAGTCGTAGAGGTGGATGATCTGCGGTGCGTGCCCGCCGGTCTGCCAGCCCATGAAGCCGATGAGCGTGAGCACGAAGGCGATGGCCAGGCTGCCGACGACGAGCCAGGCGGGAGCCTTGGTCTTGACCCCGAAGGCTCGGCAGAGCCCGGCGAGGGCCGCGGCGATCAAGGGCAGCATCGGGATCGCGATGATCCACTTGGGCCCGGCGATGGCGGCCGCGATCCCGGCGTGCGCGGCGTCCCCGTGGGCGCCCTCGGCGGCGATCAGGAGTGCAAGGTTGTCGGCAAGGCTCGTCAGCACGATCGCTCCCACATTCAGCCGTTCATCTCACCCCAGGCCTCGGCATCCAGCGTCGCCTTGCGACGGAAGAGCCACACCACGAGCGCCAAAGCCAGCGCCGCCTCCGCAGCCGCGATCGTCAGCACGAAGATCACGAACACCTCCCCTGTGTGGTTGAGGTGGTAGCGGCTGAAGGCGATGAGCGCAAGGCCCGCGGCCTGGAACATCAGCTCCGTGCACAGGAACATGATGATCAGGTTACGGCGCGACAGGAAGCCGACGATCCCCAGCGCGAACATCGCCGCCGAGACGAACAGGAAGTGGTAGAGCGTGACCTCGCCCATCGCCGGGGGCATGCCCGAGGCGGACTCGGCCAGAGCGGCGAGGGTCGGGCTCAACAGGTTGGTCAGCGATTCGGTCACTCTTTGATCTTCCTACGCTCTCATGCCTTGCGCGCCAACGCCTGGGCAGCCTTCTCATCCTCGCCCATCTCGATCTGCTTGCGGGCCAGCACCACCGCGCCCAGCATCGCCATCAGCAGGATGACGCCCGCCAGTTCCAGGGCCATGGGGTGCTCGGCGATCAGGGCAAAGCCCACACCGTGGATGTTTTCGTTCCGGAGGTCCGCTGGCAGGCCGATCACGATCTCCTGCCCGACCGTTGCCGACTCCGCGATCCGGGCGGCTTGCTCCTTGCCGCCGAGCATCGAGGCGACGCGGTTGTCTTCGATGCTCGCGCGGAACCGTTCGACATCGGCGACCGTCAGGCGGATCGTGCGGGCGACGGGGTCGAGGGCGCCGGCGACCGCCTTGAGCTCGGGCTCGGCAAGCCCGCCGCGCGGGACGAGCACCCCGGCCCGGTCCATCGACTGGACGACCATCCGTGGCATGCGAGCGAGCAGGGCCGCCCCCTCGCCACGGGGCTCGGCCGGGCGGATTTCCTTCATGCTCTGCCCGAGCATCCCCGTCAGAACGGCCAGCAGCACGAACCCGACCGCCGTGGCGGCGAGCGGCTCGCGGCTGTACTTGTCGTACACGCTCATGTTGGACAGGTCATCCTCGCTGGGCGCCTGCTCGGCGAGCATGATGACGAAGAGGTAGGTGATGAGGATCGCGCCCGCGTAGATGATGATGAGCGCAAAGGCCAGGAACTCGGCCTGAAGCATCAGGTAGAGCGCCGACGAGGAGATGATGGTCAGGATGAAGAAAAGGGCCGAGTACACCGGCTTGGGGTGGCTGATGACCCGCAGGCCGGAGCCCAGCGCGATGGCGGAAAAGACATAGAAATAGAGGCCGGGCAACTGATCGCCGGCCTTGAGCCCGATCGCCAGGAACGCGGCCCCCAGGCCGATGCCGCCGATGAGCCCGCCGATGATCTGGGGATTGATCCTGGGCCGCGGGAGGGCAAGGGCCACGCCCAAGCCGCCCACGGCGACCGCGGCGTAGAGCAGCACTGGGTAAGCGACCATCTCCAAAGCCCGCAACTCCGTGCACGCGCGGGCCGAAAGTTCCCGCGCGAGGGTCCGGAGCATAAGGTCGCGACGCAGCGTCAGCAACCCGCCCGACGACCCGGAGATCTCCACAGCATGTGGTGGTTCCCGCGCGCCCCAATCCCCGCCGATACGCCACCCGCTGTGGGAGGCTATCTTGGTAGTGTCTTGGAGTCGCACTCGCGGACTTGGGGGTTTCGGGGAACCCGGCGCTGACCGGACTTTCGGTCGGCGGCACGGTGGGAGGATTGATGCCAGCCGCCGCCGCGACAACCAGAGTTGGAACCCGGCCGCGGCCGCTTGTTTCTCCCGCGCTCGCGCAGGTTCCTAATTTGCTGACGGTGTCGCGTTTGGCGCTGGCCGCGGCCTTCTTTGCCGCTCTGGAACTGGCTCGCCGGCCGATCCATGATGAGGCCTGGCTGATTTCCGCGGCCGCGCTGTTTGCGCTGGGGGCCATCACCGATGCCCTGGATGGGTGGCTCGCCCGTCGTTGGAACGTCACGAGCGTGTTCGGCCGGGTCATGGATCCGGTCGCGGACAAGGTGCTCGTCATCGGGGCCTTCATCTACCTTGCGGGGCCGGCGTTTCTCACCACGGTCAAGACGGTCGAAGGCGGCATGCGCCCGGTGCAGGCGACGGCCGTTGATGCGTGGATGGTCGTCGTCATCCTCTCCCGTGAACTGATCGTGACCAGCCTGCGAGCCGTGCTCGAATCAAGGGGCATCGATTTCTCCGCCTCGATCACCGGCAAGCTCAAGATGATCTCGCAGAGCATCGCCGTCCCCACGGTGCTGGCGCTGGTGGCGATCGGCTCGAATCTCACAGGGGCAGACCCCTACACGCTGCCGCGACCGCCCATGCCCGATTGGATCAACTGGACGATCAGGGTCACGGTCTGGGCCACGGTGGCGCTGACGATCGCCAGCGTCATTCCGTATGTCACGCGCGGCTACCGGCTTCTGCGCAACCCCGAGCCGCCCGCATGAGCATTCCCGGGCGAGCGCTGCTGCTGTCGTGCGGGGGCCTGGGCTATCTGCGCCCCGCGCCGGGGACGTGGGGGTCGTTGCCCCCGGCGGGCCTTGTGTTCGTGATGCTGCTCGCCGGTGCGCCCTACTGGAGCGTGCAGGTTGCGCTCATCGCTGTGCTCGTCGCTTCGAGCATCATCTGCGTGGCGCTGGGCTCGTGGGGGGAGAGGCACTTTGGGCGCAAGGATGCCTCGAACATCGTGATCGACGAGACGGCGGGGCAGTGCATGCCGCTGTTGTTCTGGCCCGCGGGATTCGTGGCCCAGTGCAAGGGGATCGTGCCCGAGGGGGCGGTGGATGTGGCGGCGGTTCTGCGCGCGATGGCCGCGGTCGGCGGCGCGTTCATCCTGTTTCGCATCTTTGACATCATCAAGCCGCCACCGGCCCACGGGCTGCAAAGGCTCAAGGGCGGGGTCGGCGTGCTGGTGGACGACCTGATCGCGGGGCTGTACGCGGCGATCGTGGTGCAGATTCCCCTGTGGCTGCTGGTGTGATCGGCTATCCCAACCATTGAACGGGCAATGGTTTGCGCCATGCCCGACGGGCGAGGGCAGAATCTGGCCTGACAGCCTCGGGCTGTTTTGTAGACTCCGGGCCCACACGCACCCCCCGGCGCTCGGGCGCGCCGCCGCACTGCAAGGGCCACCGCACATGTCGCACCCGTCCATCGGCGTTCAGAGCTTCGACAAAGGCTACATCGTCCGCCCCGCGGGCCGCATCGGCGGGCCGGAGGGCGAAACCCTCGACAGTGAACTCGAGCGCCTCGTCGGGCTGAAGCCGACCTACATCGTGATGGACATGTCGGGCACCGAGATGCTCTCCAGCCGAGCGATCTCGGCGCTGATCCGCCTGCACAAGCGGCTCAAGGAAGCGGGTGGCAAGGCTCGCCTGGCCGCGGTCCCGCCCGCCGTCATGAGCGTGCTGGCGCTGGCCAAGCTCGACGATTACATCCCCGTCTTCCTGACGGTCGATGAAGCCAAGCGCTGATCGTTCACCTTTCACCGAGCAGTCGGCGCACCGCTTGACGCTGGCGGGCGCTTCGCTCGCGCGCTTCGGCGGGGCCCATCGAGGCCGCGAGGACATCCTCCGATCGGTACCACGCCGGGAAGATCTCGGTGAGGGTCGCATCCAGTGATGCTCGCAACGCGGCTGCGGCGGGGGGCGCTTCGTCGCGCAGCGCCGCGGTGATCATCGCCGTCTGCTCGCGGACACTCCGCAGCGTGCTGGCGTACGGCTCGGTGCTGAAGGTCACGCGCTCGTAGAGGTCCTTGAACCCCTCGATGCGCTGCGCCAGGGCCTTCTCGAGCATCGAGCGGCGGCGGAACGTGAACGAGTTCACCTTGTCGCGCATCTCGATGAAGTTGTCGTAGGCGAGCTGCGCGAGCGCATCGGAGTTGGGCTTGCGGGCGGCGGCGCAGGCCGCGAATGCATCGCCCACATCGCCGTGGCGGGCCAGACACCTGTCCAGTTCCACGCAGTCCTCGAACGAGGCGTTCATCCCTTGCCCGTAGAAGGGGACCACGGCGTGGGCCGCATCGCCGATCAGGAGCGCCCTGTCTGCAACGTGCCAGGGCCAGCACTTGACGGTGATCAGGCTCGCAGTCGGGTTGTGCCGCCAGTCTGCCAGCAGATCAGGGATCAGCGGGATCGCATCGGGGAAGTGCCTGCGGAAGAACGCACGCACATCCTCATCTGACCGCAGCGCCGAGAACGAGTGCGGGCCCTCGAAGGGCCAGAACAGCGTGCAGGTGAACGAGCCATCCTGATTCGGCAGCGCGATCATCATGTAGGTGCCGCGCGGCCAGATGTGCAGCGCGTGCTTCTCGATGCGCCACGCGCCGCCCGCACCGGCGGGGATCGTCAGCTCCTTGTAGCCGTGCGGCAGGTAGGACTGCGCATAGTCGAAGCGGTCGCGCTTCTGCATGGAGGAGCGCACTCCGCTGAAGGCGCCATCGGCCCCGATGACGTGCCTGGTCTGGACCTGGCGCGTCTGATTGGTCTCTTGGTCCAGCACCTCGCACATGCCCGATTCAAAGTCCATGCCCAGGCAGCGCTGGTTGAAGTGGACTTTGACGCCGGGCTCGCGTTCGGCGGCGCTCAGCAGCGTCATGTTCAGCCCCCAGCGTGACACCGAGTTGATGTGATGGCCGGGGTTGCTGGAGTAGGGGAGCAGGGTGAGGGACGGGTTCTCAACGGCTGGGTGGATCATGCGCCCCTTCATGGGGATCGCGGTGGCGAGCACCTCTTTGTCTAAACCGACCCTGGCGAGCGCATCGATCCCGCGCGTCGACAGCGCGAGGTTGATGGAGCGCCCGCGTTCGGCGTTCACCCGACGAGGATCGGGCCGCCGCTCGAACAGGTCCACGTGGTGCCCGCGTCGGGCGAGGTAGACCGCCGCCAGCGCCCCGGCGAGGCCCGCTCCGAAGATCGTGAAGTGCTTGGACATCAGGGGGAACTCCGCCGCGAACTAACCCGCGGATGCCGCGAGCACCGAGGCGAACGCCTCGACATCTTCCATGGTGTTGTAGAGCGGGGTCGGCGCAACGCGGATCACATCCGGCCGGCGGAAGTCGCAGATCACCCCGGCATCCTGGAGGCGCCTGTGCAGGGCCTGCGCATCCCCGCGAACGCGGATCGAGAGCTGGCAGCCGCGGGCGGCGGGGTCGCGAGGCGTGATGATCTCAAATCCGCCCGTGCGAGCGGCGATCTCGCGGATGCGCTCGTCCAGGGCCCCGGTCAGCATCTCGCTGCGCTGCCGCAGCGCCTCCATCCCCGCCTCATCGAAGATCCCGAGGGAGACCTTCAGCGGAACGAGGGCCAGCACCGGCGGGTTCGAGAGCTGCCACGCATCGGCCGAGTCGATCGGCACGAACTCTTCCGTCATGGCGAAGCGCGAGTCCGGATCGTTGCCCCACCAGCCTTCGAGCCGCGGCATGGCCTTGCGTGCAGCGGCGTCCGCGAGCTTGGTGTGCCGCTCGTGAACGAACGCGCCGGCGACCGCGCCGGGACCGCTGTTGAGGTACTTGTACGAGCACCACACCGCGAAGTCCGGGCCCCAATCGTGCAGGCGGAGCGGGACATTGCCCGCCGCGTGGGCGAGGTCCCAGCCGACCGTGATGCCGTGATGTCGCGCCGCGGCGGTGATCGCGCTGATGTCCATGAACTGGCCCGTGACGTAGTTCACCCCCGCGAGCATGACCAGCGCCAGGCGATCGGCGTGCTCGTTGATCTTGGCGATGACATCCTCGGCCCGCAGCGTGTGCTCGCCCGCGCGCGGCCTGGCCCAAACCAAACCGTCGCTCTCGGTCACTCCGTGCAGACGGAGCTGCGACTTCACGGCGTAGACATCGCTCGGGAAGCACGGCCCATCGATCAGGATCGCGCGGCGTTTGCCGCTCGGGCGGTAGAACGAAGTCATCAGCAGGTGGAGATTCGTCGTCAGGGAGTTCATCGCGACGACCTCGTGCGGCAGAGCGCCGACCAGTCGCGCCAGCGGCTCGCGGATGAGCTCGTGGTAGCGGTACCAGTTGTCGCGGGCCTTGAAGTGGCCCTCAACGCCCAGGCGCGCCCAGTCGTCCAGTTCTGCGCTCATCGCCGCCGCGACGGCCCGGGGCATGCAGCCCAGCGAGTTGCCGCAAAGGTAGATCGACGGGCGGCCATCGGAATGCACGGGAGAAGGCGGGATGTGAAAGGAATCTCGCCTTGAAGCGCGGTCCGAGTTGGCGCTGGGGGTACGCACCAGCGCAGTCTATCGCAGACCCGCGAGGCCCGGCTCAGATTCCCAGAAACTCGCGAGCGCTCCCCACCAGCAGCCGCTGCCGCGTCGCGTCATCCAGGTCGCTCATCGAACGGATGAGCGAGCCCGGGTCGCTCTCGCCGAGCGGGAAGGGGTAGTCGGTGCCCAGCGCGATCCGCTCGGCACCCATGACATTCAGCAGGTAGCGAAGAGCCTCCGCATCGTGCACCAGCGAGTCGACGTAGAACCTTGCCGGTCGGCCGGTCGCGGGGTCGCGGACGTAGGCCCGTGGGTTGGTCTTGTTGTCCACAGCGCACAAGTCGGGGCGACTCTCGAACCCGTGCGCGATGCGGCCCAGCGTGTGGGGGAACGAACCGCCGCCGTGCGCGACGCAGACTCGCAGGGTAGGAAGTCGCTCGAGCACCCCGCCGAAGATCAGCGAGCAGATCGCTCTGCTCGATTCGGCGGGCATGCCGACCAGCCACGGGAGCCAGTACCTCGTCATCTCTTCCTTGCCCATCATGTCCCAGGGGTGGATGAACACCGCCGCACCGAGGCGGGCCGCGGTCTCGAACACCGGGAACAAAGCGGGGTCGGACAGGTTCCACTTCTCGATGTGTGTCCCGATCTGCACACCGCGCAGCCCCAGTTCACCCACGCAACGTTCGAGTTCCGCGCACGCCAGGTCCGGGGCCTGCATGGGGAGCGTTCCGAGCCCTTCGAACCGGCTGGGGTGCTCGTCGATGACCTCGGCGATGTGGTCGTTGAGCATCCGGGCCAGGTCCAGCGTGTCGCGCGGTTTGGCCCAGTAGGAGAACATCACGGGGACGGTCGAGAGCACCTGCATGGCGACCGCGCCGGCCGGGTTCGCATCCATCGCGGCGATCCGGACCGCCGGGTCCCAGCAGTCGGACTGGATCTCGCGGAACGCCTTGCCATCGATCATCATGCGCGCGCAGCATGGCCGGTATTGCTCGAGCGAAACCCAGCCGCGGTAGCCGTACTTCGCTCCCAGATCGGGCAGCCGCGAGGGCGGTGGCAGGATGTGGGTGTGGAGGTCGATCACGAGGGGCGGGGGGCAGGGACCAGGGACCAGGGACCGGGCATCAGGAAGGGCAGGTGCACCCTTTCAGGGGTCAGGCTTGACGTCGGTTCCCAGGCGGCTTTTGGCGGAGTGGACCTGGAGCATATGGGCAGCGATCAGGACCGTTCCGATCATCATGCAGCAGCCGCCCGTGGTGCCGATTCCCGCGGCGACGATGGTCAGCCGGCGAGCGGTATCGGGGGTGATGTCGCCCGTGTGCATCGATTCCTGCGGGCCCTGCACGTTGAGGGGGCGCACCTGCCGGGAGTTGATCTCCCGGTCCACGCTCGTGGTGAGGGCGAATGCGAGGCCGATCTGGACGAGCCCCAGCACGATGGTCAGGAAGTAAAGGACCGGTTTCACGTGGGACATGGTAGGGGATGCGCGCGTCGAGCAGTGAGTTAAGGCGATCAATGCCCGTCACTTCGTTCCGGGCTCGTTCAAGGCAGGGATTGTGCGGGGGCGAGTTCGAACGCGCCGGCCCGTTCGATCACGTGGCCGCACTTGCGGCAGGTACGGCGGGCAGCGGGCCCGTCCCAGAAATCATTCATGATGATCCGGAGATCCTCATCGATTTTCTTGAGTTGCCACTCGGCGGTGTGGACCAGCTCGTCGCATTTGGGGCAGTACCAGCGGAGCTGGTCGAACTGGCCGGTCGGTCGCGGGAACTCGACGATCAGCCCGGCGGTGCCCGCGGGGCGCTGCGGGCGGTGGGGGACCCAGCGCGGCAGGAGCCAGAGCTCGCCCTCGCGGATGACGACATCGTGGGGCGGCGAACCGTCGAGCGGGCGGACACGCACGGCGATGTCGCCCTTAAGCTGGAAGAAGAGCTCTTCGGTGGGGTTGACGTGGTAGTCGTTCCGGGTGTTCGGCCCGCCGCTGACGAACACGATCGCATCCTGGGCATCCGAGCAGAGCTGCTTGTTCGAGACGGGTGGCTGGAGGTGGTGCTTGTTCTCCTCGATCCACTTCCACAGGTTGAAGGGCTTCACCAGGGCGGCGGTGGAGGGGGTGGCGGGGGCTGAGGGGGGCATGGTGGCTCCGTGTAAATGGCCAAATGGCAAAGGGCCAACTGGCAAAGGTGCAACGGGCAGTTCAAGACTGGGATGTGCTTCTGACTCGAATCACGGGTGCTCTCGCACTCTCGAGCCTGATCCACTTTGCGATTTGAACATTTGCCATGTGGCCCTTTCGCCTTCTCAGCCCGCCGCTGGCACATCCTTGATCTCAGTCCGCACATCCCAGAGTTCGGGGAAGAGGCGGAGCTCGACGACCGCCTTGAGGAACGAGACGCCCGACGAGCCGCCCGTGCCTCGCTTGTGGCCGATGATGCGCTCGACAGTTTTCATGTGGCGGAAGCGCCAGAGCGAGAACTGCTGGTCGACATCGACGAGCTTCTCGGCCATCTCGTAGGCATCCCAGTGCTCGTGGGGGCGCTCGTAGATCCGCTTGAAGATCTGGATCAGGTCGGGGGACTCGGCGTAGGGGGCTGACCACTCACGCTCGATGCACTGCGCCGGTACGGCGTGCCCGTGGCGAGCTAGGTAACGCAGGAACTCATCGTAAAGCGAGGGCTTGCGGAGGGCCCCTTCCAGGACGGCCAGTTTGTCGGGCTCGTGCGCGAACACCCGCAGGGCATTGGGGTCCTTGTTGCCCAGTAGGAACTCGATGTGGCGGTACTGGTGCGACTGGAAGCCGCTCGCCGGGCCCAGCCAGGCGCGGAACTGGGCGTACTCGGTCGGCGTGAGGGTCTCGAGCACGGCCCACTGCTCGAAGAGCTGTCGCTGGATGTGCTTGACGCGGGCGAGGATCTTGAAGCACGGTTCGAGCCGGTCGTGGGAGACGTGATCGATGGCGGCTTCGAGCTCGTGGATGACGAGTTTCATCCAGAGTTCGGAGGTCTGGTGCTGGATGATGAAGAGCATCTCGTCGTGGTGCACCGGCCTGGAGAGGGGGTGCTGGGCGGCGAGGATCTGGTCGAGGGCCAGGTACGAGGCGTAGGTGGTCCGCCCCTTGAGGTCGGTGTGGATGCCGGGCTCGAAGGGTCGCTGGGTCATGTGGGTGCAGGATACATCCGGTCGGGTCCGGTCGGCAGGCGGGCGGCGGGCGGGTGCCCGGGAGCGCTCGGCGGCGGAGCGCTGTAGATTGCCCCGATGCCCCTCCAGCAACTTACCGACGAACAGATCCAAACCTGGACCAGGAAGCAGAAGGATGAGTGGTGGCTGAAGAACGTCTGGCGCGGCGACATGCCGCAGTTGACGATCCGGTCGGCGGTCATGGGTTTCCTGCTGGGGAGCGTCCTCAGCGCGACCAACCTGTACGTCGGGGCCAAGACCGGCTGGACACTCGGGGTCGGGCTGACATCGGTGATTCTCGCGTTCGCGCTGTTCCGCGTGATTTCGAGGCTGGGGGCGCGGGACCTCACGATTCTGGAGAACAACTGCAGCCAGTCGATCGCCACGGCGGCCGGGTACATGACGTCTCCGCTGGTGGCGGGTATGGCGGCCTACATGTGGATCGAGAACAAACCCATGAACTGGGTCCACATGCTCACCTTCAACGTGATGCTGTCGATCCTGGGTGTGCTCGTGGCCTTCCCCATGAAGCGCAAGTTCATCAACGACGAGCAGCAGCCCTTCCCGGAAGGTCGTGCGTGCGGCGTGGTGCTGGACACGCTGTATTCAAGCGCCGCGGCGGTCGGTCTGTTCAAAGCAAGGGCCCTGGCGGTTTCGGGCGCGATTGCCGGGTTCATCTCGTTCATCGCGGGCGAGTCGTACATGAAGCTGATCCAGGAGAAGTGGATCGGACTGAACTCGTCGTGGCATCTGACGCACTATCTGGACGACTGGTACTACAAGTGGCTCGTTGGAAACAACCTCGCCCCGATCCCGACGCTGGCGGGCGTGGACATCCGGCAGCTGGCGCTGCGACCTGAGCTTGACCTGGCGATGTTCGGGGCCGGGGCCTTGATGGGGATCCGGGCGGCGTGCAGTCTGATGATCGGGATGATCCTGAACTTCGTCGTGATCGTGCCCTGGATGATCTCGCTCGGAGAGATCGTGCCAAAGTCGGGGTCGATCGCGGGCGGTGACGCGGTGTTCGGCCGCGCCCACATCATGAACTCCTGGGCGCTGTGGTGGGGCATCACGATCATGGTGGTGGCGTCGATGGTGGCGCTGTTCGCCAAGCCTCAGGTGTTCGTGCACGCA
>JBIPMO010000334.1:0-3279 GCA_044369085.1 Phycisphaerales bacterium | reverse complement strand
CTTTGACGAACTGAAAAAGACAACCGCCCCGGCGTTAAGTCCGGGGCGGCTGGTGTGGTCAAAGGAATCTCTGGTTGCTGCGGCGCGGATCAGGCGCGGCGGCGACGGAGACCGGCGAGGCCCGCGAGGCCCGCGAGCGTGATGACGCCGGGGGTGGGGACGACGGTGAACTGGTTGTAGTTGCCGAGGCCGGGGGAGCCGACGGTGCCGCCGAACTGGCCATCACCGAAGCCGGGGTTGCCGTTGCTCTGGAGAGCGGAGTAGGCGGGGATGGACTCGTTGCTGAGGTAGCCGGAGTCGGAGACGTAGGCGGCGGCGAACTTCATGGTCGAACCGGCGCCCAGGCCGAGGGTCGAGAGCGAAACGCTGAAATCGCGGGGGAGGGCGGTGCCGGCGTCGAAGGCGAGGAAGTTGAGGTGGCCATCGGAGTTGCCGGCGGTGAGCTCGAAGAAGACGGTGCCGAAGTTGCCGATGATGACGCCGAAGTCGGGACGGAAGTCGGCATCGAAGGCGTCATCGGTGGCGTTGGCGAGCTGGGAGAGAGCGCGACGACCGCCATCGGCCTGATCGTTCATGTCGGCATCGGTGAAGCCGCCGACGCGGGAGTCGATGAAGATCGCAACGAGGTCGTTGAGCGAGCCGCCCGCGGTGAAGCGGAGGTAGAGGTTGGAAGCATCGGAGTCGAGCGAGATCCCACCGGCGCCGAGGGTGCCACCGAAGCCCGAACCAGCACCGGCGTAGTTATAGGTGCCGATGGTGTTGCCGGGGGTGGAGTCGGTGAGGTTGTCGACGAGGGGGCGGGCGCTGGCGGAACCAGCGATCGCGACGAGGGCGGCGAGAGCGACGATATTCTTCATGATTCTCCTCCTAAAGGTGCCTTGACGGCGATACACACGTGTGTCCGCCCGAACCTCGGGCGGGGGATCCCATGCGGGTGGGCGCGCGGCTCTTGCGGCGCGGGAACGAATGGTGGGAACGAACGGGTTTTGGAACTCGAGACGCGTTTCTCTTCAACTCCCTGACGCGGCGCTCGGCCGCGTTCGATTGTGCCCGGCGGTCCGGGTAAATCGTTCAACCACATTCAGTGTGCCTCAAGGGCGGGCCGCGGTCAAGCGGTGACAAGCCTTTGTCCTGACGGAAAGAACGTTCTCGGAACGGGGGTGAATATGGGTGGGATTCGTAGAAGAGACCGGGGGCGAGGTAAAGCGTTTTACCGAGAGGTGGAGGGAGCAAGCCATCAAGCCATCAAGCCATCAAGCCATCGAGCCATCAAGCCATCGAGCGTGTTTGGAAGGGTAGTGCCTGCTACCAGGAGGAGCGGAGTTCGGCGACGATGTCGCGGGCCATCTGGTCGATGGTGGCGGCTTCGCCGAACTCGAGTCGCTCGTTGGCACCGCGAGCGGGGACGAAGGACTCGGGGGCTCGGAAGTTGCGGCGGGCGATGAGGATCTCGCCCGAGCGGTTCTTCTTCCATTCGAAGGCGACGGCGATGTCGACGGCGACTTCCTGGACCATGCCCGTCTCGCTGCCGCGAGAGAGGCGGCGGAGTTCGACGGAGGTGATCGATCCGCTCAGGGTGGTGTCGGCCTCATCGCGGGGGGCGACGCGCCAAGGGGTTGCGCGGTGGATCTCTTTGATGACGGCATCGGTGAGCTGGAACTCGAGGCCGTGGGAGAAGGTGCCGTTCTCAAAGATGGGGACGGCGACGGTGCGGATGTCGGTGCGGTGGGCATCGGTGAAGGAGTAGCCCGAGCGCGGGTCGGAGGCGCAGGCGGGGAGGAGGAGGATGGAGAGGAGGAAGGCGCCGAGGGCGAGGGTGAAGATTGTGCGCTCAGACGAGCAGGACCCGGCGCTGGCGCTTCGGGCTCGTTCAAGGCAGGGATGATGGATTGCGGTCACGGTGCCGGCTCCGTGGCGGGCTCGTCGGCGGGGGGTTCGGCTGGGGCTTCCTGGTCGGCGGGTTCGGTCGCGATGGGGTCTTGGTTCCAGTCGTTCTCGCGCATGAGGGCTTCGCCGCGCTGGGCGGCGAGGGTTGCGGGGAAATCGCGCTGGAGGCGGCCGAGGGCGAAGCGGGCGCTGGTGGGGTCATCGCGCTTGAGATACCACTGGGCGGTGTCGAGGAGCTGGGCACCCATGGACTCTTCGATGCGTGCGACAAGGGCCTCGTTCATGCCCGTGGCATCGGCCTCGGCGGGGTAGCGGCGAACGAACTCGCGGATTCGCTCGCGGGCGTTGATGAGCTCGGCGGCGTTGTAGCGCGGGCCCTTGAAGCGAGCGAGGTCGGCCTGGATGCGGCGCTGGCGGGCGTGGAGCGAGTTGGGCCCGTTGGGGAAGTTCTGGAGGTAGAGGTCGTAGGCATCGAAGGCCTGCTTCATGTCGCGCTGGCGGTAGTAGAAATCGGCGAGCTCGATGGAGGCCTTCTCGGCGAGCTGGCTGCGCGGGAGTCGCTCCTGAACGCGGATGAAGAGCTCGACGGCGACCTCATCGGAGTCGCCGATGCGGAAGCCGAGTGTTCGGATCTTGAGGCCGTTGGCGTAGCGGATGGCGATGTCGAGCTCGCGTTCGACGGCGATGGGGAACTGCTCGCTTGCTCGGTGGTTGCGGATGACCTCTTCGTAGTCGTAGAGGGACTTGTATTCGCGGTCCTGGGCGAGCCGAGCATCGCCGCGGAGCAGGAGCGCCTCAGCGCGGTAGGGGTTGGATTCGCGCTCGGTGCGCTCGATCCACGGGTCGAGGAGGGCCTGGGCCGCGCCGGGGTTGTCCTCGGCGAGGAGCCTGCGGGCATCGGCGATAAGGGCGGCATCGGAACCGGGTTCCGGGGGCGGCGCGGTGGTGGCCCACTGGCGGTCATCACCGAGGCGGTACTCGGTGGACTGGGCAACTTCGAGCTGGCGGGCGCTCACCGGGGCTGAAATGAGCCCGGCTGCGACCAGAACCATCATCCATGACTGCGCTCGGTCTCGCGGCATGGCCGATAGGATAGGGACTTTTTGGGGGTTGGGTTTGGGGTTTCGGGGTTGGGGTTTCGGGTGAAGGCCAGAAAGGTTGAGTTACCTGATGCGGATTGTTTTGTTTTCGAACAGTGCTTCGGGGAACGGGCGGGCGACGCTGGAGGCGGCGCGGTTTGATGCTGCGCTGCGGGGGAAGGGGCATCGGGTGACGCGGCTCTCGACGGCGGATCCGGAGAGGAATGCGACGCTCTGCGCTGCGCTGAACGATTCGGATGTGCTGGTGGTGCTCGGGGGCGATGGGACGGTGCACTCGGTGGCGGGGTACGCG
>JBIPMO010000244.1:0-4884 GCA_044369085.1 Phycisphaerales bacterium | reverse complement strand
GCGGCTCAGGCGGCTCAGGCGGCTCCCGTGGTTCCGGCGGGATCGCGACGCGCCTCCTTCTGGCGTACGACGATGGTACCTTCCAGTTCTTCGCGCCGGACGGGCCTCCGGGCGGACTGCCGCAGAGTGACCTGACCCAGGTTCCAGACTTCTATGCCGGGTTGCTTCAGGACGACGGTATGGCTGTGTACGAGGACAGCCTGGGTCGCCGGTACTTCTTCTACATGGTCGGCGGTTTGTATCTGGACGCTCCGCTGCAGGGCTTAGGAGGATTCCCGTTTACACTGGCTTTGAACCAGCTCTACGTTGGCTTTATTGATCAAACGGGGCCCGGCTCGTCCGGAGGCTTCTCACAGCCGTTCGAACGGGTCGCGACGTACAGCGAATCCAACACCGGTCAACCAGATTTCGAGTACGAAGTGGGTGGCAGCGTGCTCGGCGGGCTGGCGGTCCTCGGCGGCAACATCGAGACCGACCTCTACGCCGTCGGCCGCAAGTACTCCTTCGACTCTGGAGGCAGCGGCGGGGCGGGACGCGGCTTCCCCAGCCCGGGGCTTGTCCCCGATTCTTCCTCGCTCTACAACGTTCGCTGGGCCGGTGCGGATCAGGGCCTCGATGAGATCATGAACTTCGGCATCCCGCTGGAGGGTGCGCTCGCGGCATCCAACTCGCGGGGAACGCTTTTCCTCTTCGGAAACACCGGCGGGTTTGTGCCCGTCGCCGCTCAACGGAGCATCGAGCACGGCCTCGGCCAGGTGATCATGGAGTTCGACCCGACCAACCGCTACATGGTCAACGCCTGGTCGCAGTCGTCTGGTCAGTTGCTGCCCAACATGTCTCAGTCAGGAGGTACCGCCATCGATTTCGGCGGCAACGCCAACTTGCTCTATCAGGACTACAGGGTCCGCTCCGCCGCCTACAGCGAGAACACCGGGAGGATCACCTTCTTTGCTGAGAACAATCTGATTCCCATCGGATTCGAGGCTCTCAGAGGCGACTCGGGGGGCGTTGTCCCGATCGCCAGCGAGATTGTCGAGTTCAACCCGAATGCCTCGAACGCGGCGGGCGATCCGAGCATCACCCGCATCGGTTCCGAAGGGCTTAATGTGACCACCGACGCGGCGAGCATTCAGTCGGGCTTCGCCGCCATCAACCCGGGCCAGTTCATCACGCCCCAGTCGCTGACACAGAATGAACTGGATATCGGCGGCATCAACCAGGTCTTCGCGACGATGGCCTACAGCCAGCAGGCGCTGAACTCGGGCGTGGTCCGCCGCTTGTTCCAGACCGAGTTCCTCAAGAACGCGCTGGACCCCGTTCAGTGCGCAGGCACCACCCTCTACAACTTCGACCTTCCCAATGAGCTTCAGACCCAGGTGAACCGGCGTAACGGCATCGGCAAGGCCGCCTACAACCTGCGAGAACTGGCAAACTCTGGCGGGTCTGGCGGCGATCGTGGGACGGGCGGGGTGCACCCCTGCGTTCTCTCGGGCGGAAGCGGAGGCGTGAACTGACACCGGTGGTCGCCTTCTGGCGTTCCTGAGGTCCAGTGAATGCGAGTAAAACCACGAGCCTCGGGCGCGGTACAACTGCGGCCGAGGCTCGGTTTATTTTGCCGCGCCCGTCGGGAGTGTCGCGTGCCGGGGGGATGGGTAGGCCGGGCCGCGCGGTTCGCGGCGGACCACGTTCAGGAGAAACGCATGCAACGGATGTCCCTGGTGTGCAGTGTGGCGGCGGGAGTCGCCCTGCTGTCGGGCTCGGCCCATGCCGAGTCGAAGATCGAGTATCCCAAGACCAACAAGGTCGAACAGACCGACACGCTTCACGGCAAGCCGGTCGCCGATCCGTACCGCTGGCTCGAGGGTGATGTCCGCTCCCAGCCGGAGGTCGAGGCGTGGGTCGAGGCCCAGAACAAGGTCACGACGGCCTATCTCGAAGCGATCCCCCAGCGCCAGCCGATCGAGCAGCGGCTGACCAAGCTGTGGAACTACGAGCGCTACGGCGCTCCTTCGCGGCAGGGCCCGCGCTACGTGTTCAGCAAGAACGACGGGCTGCAGAACCAGTCGGTGATGTACGTTCAGGACTCGCTCGACGCCGAGCCGCGCGTGCTGATCGATCCGAACACGCTCTCGAAGGACGGGACGGTCGCAATGGCTGGGTCGTCGTTCACCGAGGATGGCGATTTCATGGCCTATGGGACGGCCAGCGCCGGCAGCGACTGGAACGAGTGGAAGATCCGCGATGTCCGCAGCGGTCAGGACCTTACGGACGTGCTGAAGTGGGTGAAGTTCAGCGGCGCATCGTGGACCAAGGACGGCAAGGGCTTTTTCTACAGCCGCTACCCCGAGCCCGAGAAGGGCAAGGAGTTCCAGCAGCTCAACAAGAACCAGAAGGTCTACTTCCACGCCAAGGGGACGGATCAGAGCCAAGACATCCTGATCTACGAGAACCCCGCCGAGCCCGAGCACGGCTTTGGCGCCGGGGCCACCGACGACGGCAAGTACCTCGTCGTGACCACGTGGAAGGGCACCGACAACAAGTACATGGTGTCGTACGCTTCGCTGGATAACGGCATCCCGCAGGGGCGCGACAAGTTCACCTACCTGGTGGACAAGTTCGAGAACGACTACACCTTTGTCGATAACGACGGGCCGGTGTTCTATTTCAAGACCGATGACGGCGCTCCCAAGAGCAAGCTGATCGCCATCGATACGCGCAAGCCCGCGAAGGAGAACTGGAAGACGATCATCCCCGAGGCGGAGGAGAACCTGCAGGGCGTCTCGCTGGTGGGCAACCGGTTCTTCGCCTCGTACCTGAAGGATGCGAGCAGCCGCACGCTGATCTTTGATCTTTCGGGCAAGCCGCTCGGCGATGTGCAGTTCCCCGGGATCGGGACGGCGGGCGGGTTCGGCGGCCGGCGCGAGCACATGGAGACCTTCTACGGGTTCTCCTCGTTCGCGGTGCCCCCTTCGATCTTCCGCTACGACATCGCGACGGGCCAGAGCACGCTGATGCGCCGGGCCGCGGTCGACATGAAGCCCGATGACTACGAGACCAAGCAGGTTTTCTATTCGAGCAAGGACGGCACCAAGGTGCCGATGTTCATCACGCACAAGAAGGGGATCAAGCTCGACGGGTCGAACCCCACGCTGCTCTACGCCTACGGCGGGTTCGACATCGCGATCACGCCGTCGTTCTCGATCACGCGCGTGGCGTGGATGGAGATGGGCGGGGTGTACGCGGTCGCGTGTCTCCGTGGCGGCGGCGAGTATGGCAAGTCGTGGCACGAGGCCGGCAAGGGGCTCAAGAAGCAGAACGTGTTCGATGACTTCATCGCGGCGGGTGAATGGCTGATCGCCAACAAGTACACGTCGAGCCCGAAGCTCGCGATCCAGGGCGGCAGCAACGGCGGGCTGCTCGTCGGCGCGGTGATGACGCAGCGTCCGGACCTGTTCGGCGCGGCGCTGCCCGCCGTGGGCGTGATGGACATGATCCGCTTTCACAAGTTCAGCGCCGGTCGGTTCTGGGTGGATGAGTACGGGTCGTCGGATGATCCGGAGCTCTTCCCCTACCTGCTGGGCTACTCGCCGTATCACGCGCTGCTCCGCGCCTCGGCGGGGACGAAGTACCCCTCGACGATGGTGACCACGGCCGACACCGATGACCGCGTGGTCCCCGGGCACTCGTTCAAGTTTGCCGCCGCTCTGCAGGAGAAGCACGGCGGGGGCAATCCCGTGCTGATCCGCATCGAGACCAAGGCGGGCCACGGAGCGGGCAAGCCGACCTCGAAGCTGATCGAGGAGAACGCGGACATTCTGGCGTTCCTGGTCAAGGAACTGGGGATGAACCCGACGATCCCGAACTGATCCGGCGGGATCGTTCTCCACCGAGATGACAAGAAAAGCCCCCGTCGGCCTTCGCCGGCGGGGGCTTTTTCCAGGAGGAGATGAAGCGTCTTGAAAGACCCCCGCGGCGTGCGGGCCGCGCGGGGCCTGCGTCGAACGCGATCTGTTTCTCCCTTCCCGGCTCGCTTCGCTCTTGGGCTCAACTTCGCGTTCGTGCGCTCGTGCTTGCTTCCCGCCTATCAAGCGACGGGCGGGGGAAGGGGCTCACGCGATGATTCGAAGATTCTGGCGAGGATCTGAGTTTGATCGCGGATCCGGCTGGTTCAGATGGACAACGCCCCAGGCGTCGTCACGTCCGGGGCGTCAAGAGATGCTTCGTGAGGGAAGTGATTGGTGAGGATCAGCGCCTGCCGCGGCGGCGTGACAGGGCCAGGAGGCCAAGCCCGGCGAGGGTCATGCTGCCCGGCGTCGGGACGTAGTACTGCTCGTACGAGGGCTTGACGGTCCACGAGCCGGTGAGCGGGTCGATGTCGAACATCTCGGTGATCGAGCCCAGGTACTGCGATCCGGGGCTGCTGGGGGCGGGGGGAAGTTCGGAGGGCCACTGGCCGGGGGAGCCTTCGCCCGGCCGCTTGGGGACGCGCATCCAGCATCCGGGCTGCATCTGCTGGGTCTGGAGCACCCCGTGGTCGTTGGCGAGGAAGTAGAGCTGGTCGTTCGCGTTGAGGTTGTTGAGCGTCAGGGCGAAGAGGTTGTTCAGGTCGCCCAGTGTCGCCGGGATGCCGTTGGCGGCGGGGATGCCGGTCATGGCGTTCCGCAGGGGATTGCCCGCGGGGATGGAGGCAAAGCCCGCATCGGCGACGAGGAAGATGTCGGCAGGGTTGTAGCCGTAGTTGACGGTGAGGCGCGTGTGCGCGGTGCCTAGCTGTTCCCAGTCGATGGCGTTGGGATCGCCGGAGTAGAGCACGGCGTAGCGATTGTTGCGGGTGGTCAGGTTGTTCGCACCGGATGCAGCGCCGCGCTGGCCCCACTGGGCGGT
>JBIPMO010000243.1:0-4889 GCA_044369085.1 Phycisphaerales bacterium | reverse complement strand
CGCGAACGCGCCGGCGTCGAGCACGCTCGCGAGCGTCCGAGCATCTTCGCGCCGCGTCCGCTCGCGCTTCACCACCACCGTGGGAGGCGGCGAATCGAGGCGCTGGAGGATCTCAAGCAGCCGGGGCCCGCCCTCTTCAGCCCCGAGCGGGTTGCCATCGGCCCCGGCGTCGAGCGGCAACGCCAGATCGACCAAGGCGATGTGAACCGGGGTGGTTTGCAGCAGCCGCGAGGCCTCCCGCCCGCAGCGGACGCGCCAGGTCTGGACGCCCATGGGCTCCAGAAGCCGGGCCAGGGCATCGGCCCAGGACTCATCGCGCCACGCCACCGGGCCCGCCGCCGAGAGCAGCAGGTTCAGCCGCCCGGCCGCGGGAGCGGGCTGGGTGGGGGGCGGGGTATGCCCATCGGGATGGGAAGGGCGCGCACGGTCCATCGCAAGAGTCAGTTGCAACGGGCGCGCCAGCGATCGCCGGGCGGATGCCCCTTGGATCGCCCGGCAGGCGGACTTCCGCTCGATCACCAGCCCCTGACAAGGCACGCGAGGAGCTCGCGGGTGCCAGAACGGCAGGCGGCGCGACCCCCCCGGGCACGGCCAAAAACAAAGGCGGGGGAGCCCGGAGGCTCCCCCGCTCGGGGATCAGATCAGAGGGATGCAGGGCTCAGGACCTCAGGGTCCGCAGCCGGGGGCCACGGTGCCGAAGTTGGCGAGCACGTTGGTGATATCACCGAAGTTGACCGAACCGTCGTTGTTGGAATCGCCCGCACCGGCGGAGCCGGGGGTGTAGGTGGCACCGAAGTTCGCGAGCACCGAGGTGATGTCGCCGAAGGTGACCGAGCCGTCGTTATCCGCATCGCCCTGAAGGAAGGGACGGGTGCAGGGGGCAACCTGAGCGACCGCTGTGGGCCACTGGATGTACTGGTTGCCATCGATGGCGGCGAGATTGACGTTGCGCGGGTCGCCAAGGTCGAGCGAGCACATCGGGGAGAGGAACTGGTTGGAGACGAAGTCGTGGCCATCATCGTTGATGAAGAAGGTCATCTTGAGCTGAGTGCTGCCCGCGACGTAGGGAATCTGGCCGGGCTGGTTGCCGAAGCCGAGGTCGCGCAGGTCGATGGCGACCTCGAGACCGGTGAGGACGTTGGCGGGCGGTCCCTGGGGCGAGGAGATGCAGAACGAGTTGCGGCCCTCGGGGACGCCGAGGATGTTCTCGTTGGCGATCGCGGCCAGCGCGACGCCTTCAGCGGCATCGCCGTTCAGGAAGCCCGGCCCGAACGAGTCGAAGATGTCGTTCTCGACGACGCCCAGGTAGCGGTCGTAGGCGTCGGGCAGCGGGCCGACGGGGTCATCGATGGTGCGGAGGCGAGCGTAGTTGGAGAAGACCTGCACCTTCTTGGCGGCCGAGTCGTAGCCGCCCAGGCGGTAGGAGAACCAGTAATCAGCCTCGAAGTCGGCATCGAAGCGGAAGCCTTCCTGAAGGGGAGGCAACGGATCGCCGGTCGGCTGGAACGGGCCGCCCATCCGGTTGAGGGCGGAGAAGTCGGTGGCGGGGTTGCCGGTGTAGAGCGGGTCGGCCGCGTCGCGGTCGGAGTAGATCAGGCGGTTCTGGCCGCCCGCCTTGACGTCAAAGAACATCTCGACGCTGTTGAAGCCGGGCTCGAGGTTGCCGGCCAGGAACAGGTAGAGCGTGCCCGCGCCCTGCGCGTTGGGGACAACGCGGATGTACGCGGCGTTGAGCTCAGAACCGTTGGCATCGACACCGCGGAGGGTGCCGGGCTCGGTGGGGATGGCCCGGCTGTTGGAGCCGAAGCCCTCGCGAGCGAGGATCGAGCCGCACACCGTGTTGGTGTCGGCCTTGTCGCCGCCGCCGGCGCGGCCGCCGTAGCCGCCGCCGGTGGTGCGGAGCTGGGTCCCGTCAAGGAACTGACGGGCGACGTTGGTGGTGGTGTCGAAGCCCAGGGTGTAGGCGATGGCGTAGTCAGCGGCGAAGCCGGTGTCGAAGGTGAACCCGTCGGGGCCGCCCAGACCGCTGTTGAAGCTCTCGAAGCCGGCGTTGTCGCCGCGGAGCTCGTTCTGGCCCTGCGCGGGGTCGGTATCGAAGAAGAGGACGAGCTTGTTGAAGTCGTGCAGGTTGCCCGTCACGACGCCGTAAAGCTTGAGGGCGTTGTTGTCGCTGGGGTCGTTGGCCACGGTGAAGTAGACGGCGTTCATCTCCGAGCCCGCCGAGCGGTCCGGGCCGGGGGTAAAGGTCATGGAGGCGACCGAGTCACCGAAGGCGGTGCCGTTGGTGGTATTGACCCACAGCGCCGAGCCGTAGAAGGCGGTTTCGGCCGCATCGATCGTGCCGTTGATGTTCAGGCCCGCCGGGGCGGTGGGGACAGAACCGGGCACGGTGACGGTGACGAACTGATTGCCGTCCCAGCTGTTGAAATCGGTGTTCTTGGCGGGGGCGCCGAGGTTGTTGGGGTCGATGGCGCCGGTGGCGGTCAGACCGCCGATGGCCTGGTTGGACATGTAGTCGTAGGAGGGGCCGACGATGATGCCCGCGACCTTGAGATCGTTGCCGGGGACGTAGCCGATGCCGTCGAGGTTGACCTTGAACTCAAAGCCGGTGGTGACACCCGCGGGTGGGGAGATGTCGGCCTGCGAGCCCGAACCGGGGAGGTTCTGGCGGCCGCCCACGCCACCCGAGTTGGCGACGGCGTCGGAGTTGGAGTTGTCGATGTCGGCGGTGAGTCCGCCGGCGGGAGCGGCGACGAGGTTGAACACGCCCGGGGTGCCGGCGGTGCCGAAGTTGGTCTGACCGCCGCCGAAGAGGCCGTCGGCGTTGGTCGCGGAGGCGGAGCGCATGATGGCCGAGTCAACGAACATCTGCGGAGCGGCCGGTTCGGTCCCGCCGCCGCAAGTCATCGAGATCCAGAAGTCAGGGGCGAAGCCCGTATCGAACGTGAGCCCCGGGCCCAGCACCGCGGGGGCGACGGTCGAGGGAGACTCGACGGTGTTGGTGCCCATGCGGTTCAGGCCGTTGAACGACACATCCGGGTTGTCGTTGCGGATGATGTTCTGGCCCTGCAGCGCGTTGTGATCGATGAAGAGGTAGAGCTTGTTGAAGTTGGTTTCGAGGTTGCCGGCGACGTGGACGACCAGGAAGTCGTCGTTGGGAACGGCGGGGGTGCCGTTGTTGTAGATGTAGGCCGAGACGTTGTCGATCTCCGACCCGTTGGCGCGGTTGCGCAGGGCGGGGTTGCGGTTCGACGAGCCGAACTGCGAGCCGACGGCGACCTGCGGGAAGGTGACGTAGGCGGCTTCATCGCGGCGGCCGTCGACGGTCGGGGCGGTGCCCGAACGGGTCGAGGTGTTGACGCGGATGAACTGCTCGCCGGTCAGTTCGGTCTGGAAGTTCGTGGTGCGCGGCTCGCCGAGGTTCTCGGGGTCGAGGGTCGCGCCGCGGAAGACCTGGTTGGAGAGGAAGTCGTGCCCGGAGCCGTTGACGAAGCCGCCGACGCGGATCTCAGACGGGATGGTGGTCATGATGTCCGACAGGCGGATCGAGAACTCGACGCCCGTCCTGACCTGGGTGGGGTCCGAGACGTTGGGGGCCGACTGGGTGCCGGTGACGTTGTAGCCCGACTTGCCGCCGACGTTGGACTGGTTGGACTGGAAGCAGATGTTGACGCGCGTGGCGTTCTCGAAGCCGATGACGCTCGCGCTCTGGGTGGCGATGGGCGACCCGTAGGGGTTGGAGTTGTTGGGGTTGTTGCGCTTGCCATCAACGACCGGGGTCTGGGCGAACGCGCTGAGCCCGGCGGTCGCGACGATCGCGACGGCGGGGAGATACCGAAGCCAACAGTTCGTCTTCATGGTGCTCTCTCTCACGAGGGTTCGGGGAACGATGGATCCGCAAGGTGCGATTGGTGATTCGGGCCGCACGGCCCGAGGGGGTGACCAAGGTCAGATGTGTTCACGGCGATCGGGACTCAGGAGAAACTCATGCATGCGGTTCGAGAATCGATGAGACCGAGTTGCCGGCCGAGGCGGGAAATGCCTGAGTGAAACGTTTTACTTGCCCTTCATTTGGTCCTGTTCTTCGATGCACACAACAATGCTGCTGGGCCCTTTTTCTCCGGCCGGGTTGGGGAAACCCTTGAAAACAAGCCTTTTGCTGACGAGCCCGGCACTCGCCGGAGCTGAAAGTGGCTGGCTGACCGCGGCCGAGTTCCGGAGGCCGGCGACTCCGCCGGTAAAACAGTTTACTCCACTGAAAGAGCATAATCCGCACCGGGCCGCATGCAAACCAATTCGATGTGGAATTCGGCGCGAAATGGCGGGTTCTGCAGCGACCGTTTCCGGGACATCCTCGTTTGGCCGGAGTTTGTCAGTCTTCGGACCTTGGGCGGCCGCGTCCGGCCTTCACATCGCCGCGGCGCTTCTTGCCCTCGACTCGCCGCCGCTGACTGCCTTTGGTCGGCTTGGTGGCTTTTCGGACCTTGGGTTCGACCCGGGCTTCGAGGATCAGGTCCCGCAGTCGCTCCAGAGCCTCGGCCTTGTTTCTGGGCTGTGATCGGTGCTCATCGCACAGGAGGACGAGTTCTCCCTCATCCGTGACCTTCCGCCCGGCCAGACGAGCCAGCCGGTGCAGCGCTGCGGGCCGCAAGGGAATGTCCAACAGTGCGACGCGGAGCTCGACGCGGGTGCTCACCTTGTTGACGTTCTGCCCGCCCGGACCGCTGCTGCGGGAGAAGGAGAATCGCAGAGCGGCTTCGGGCACGATGACCCCCGGAGCGAGCTCGATGCCCGAGGGCGGGGCGGCGTCGGGATGATCGACCGGTGCGGGCATGGGTCAGAAGGGTACGCTGGGGGTGAGTGCCCGGGCCATGTGCGCGGCCTGATCT
>JBIPMO010000241.1:0-4890 GCA_044369085.1 Phycisphaerales bacterium | reverse complement strand
CTCGACGAGCTGGGCGACATCGATTCCCGGGAGCTGCCTCGCGATGATCTCTTCGCGGAGGCGCATGCGGAGCTCGGCGACCATCTTCTTGCGCAGGGTCTGGCGGAGTTCCCACAGGTCGGCCGCGGGGATTTTGCTCGCGTTCCGCCACCAGTCATCCATCGGGCCAGCGCCGACCCACTTGGGCTTGAGGTGCTTGTCGTAGAAGGGCCGGGCCTCATCGGCGATCCATGATTCGGGATGGATGCCGTTGGTGACGTGGCCGATGGGAACCTCGGCGGGCGTCTCGGCGTCGTAGGTCTTCATCCACATCTTGCGGGATGTGTCGCCGTGCAGTTCGGCCACGCCGTTGCAGCGCTCCGAGAGCAGCAGGGCGAGGACGGTCATGCAGAAGGGCTCTTTCAGGTCATCGGGGTCTTCGCGGCCCAGGCTCAGGAAGTCCGACGCCGAGATGCCCAGCTCATCGGGCATGTGGCCCAGGTACTTCATGATCTGGGCGCCATCGAAGCGGTCGTTGCCCTCTGGGATCGGGGTGTGGGTCGTGAAGACCGAGCCCTCGCGCACCTGGTGGATCGCTTCCTCAAGATGGACGCCCGCGGCGACAAGGCGGCGGACGCGCTCGAGCGGGCAGAAGGCGGCGTGGCCTTCGTTGAGGTGGAACTTGGTGGGCTTGAGGCCGAGCGCATCGAGGGCCATCAGCCCGCCGATGCCGAGCAGGATCTCCTGGCGGATGCGGAGCTCGGGGTCGCCGCCCTTGTAGAGGTTGTGCGACAGGGCCCGGTCGGCGGGGGAGTTCTCCGGCAGGTCGGTGTCGAGCAGGTAGAGCGGCACGCGGCCGACGGTGAGGCACCAGACCTTCGCCCGGACCATCGACTTGCCGATGGGGACGGTGATCTCCTTGCCGGTGTCATCGACGGGCAGGTGCTCGAAGTCCGAGGTCGGGTAGACGACGCGCGTGGAGCCGTCGGGGCGGATCTCCTGGCGGTAGTAGCCGTAGCGCCACAGGACGCCGATGCAGACCAGCGGGACGCCGAGGTCGCTCGCGGACTTGACGTGGTCGGCCGCGAGGATCCCCAGCCCGCCCGCGTAGAGCGGGAGGCACTCGTGCAGCCCGTACTCCATACAGAAGTAGGCGAAGAGGGCGTTCTTGTTCTTGCCCTTGGCGTGCTTCTTGCCGTACCAGGTCTTGGCGTTGAGGTAGCCATCCAGGTCGCGCTCGGCCCGGTCGAGGTTCGCGATGAAGAGGGCATCGTCGGCGAGCGTTTCGCACCGGGCCTCGTTCAGGTGGGCCATCGTGGCGATGGGATTGTGGTTGGTGGCGTGCCACAGGGCCGGGTCCATGGATTCGAGGACGCGCCGCGCCTGCGGGTTCCAGGTCCACCAGAGGTTCCGCGCGAGCGCATCCAGCCGGAGGTGGATCTCGTCCCATGTCTCGCGGGCTGACGATCGGGAGGCCTTGGAGCTTGTGCGACGCGTGGCTGCTTTGGGCATGGAGAGTCCCTATGGGGATAAGGGGGAAGGAAGCGCGAGTATAACGCTTGACCCGGCTCAGCCGCCGCTCTTTCCAGCGAATACACTGTGCCACGGCCGCATCATCGTTCGGTCACGAGCATTCGGCGGAGAATCATGGACACCAAGTCATCGCGAGAAACTTCGCTGCTGGGCAAGGATCGGGGCCGCGGCCCCCTCACCCTGTTTCTGGACCTCTTCAGCAGCGTGCGATTGGGCATCGTGCTGCTGGTCGTCCTTTTCGTGTACTCGACCATCGGTTCGGCGGGCATCGTGTACCCCGCGCCAGGGCCGGCGGACTTCACGGTGCTGGGGGTGCCCTTCCGTCACGAGATGATGCGGCAGTGGCGCGGGCTGGAGCTCACCGAGTTCGAGTGGTTCCACACCTGGTTCTTTGACATCAACATCGGCCTGATCTGCCTGAACATCATCATCACCACGCTCCGGCGCATCCGGTTGAACGCCATCAACCTGGGTGTCTGGCTGATCCATGCGGGGATCATCATCCTGTCGATCGGGTCGTTCATCTACTTCGGCCTCAAGGTCGAGGGCGATGCGCCGGTGATCCGCCGGCAGGTCATGATCGGTGTGCCCGGCGCGCCCCCGGGCCGCATCGCCGCGGTCCAAGGCTCGTCGACCGCCGTCACCACTCCGGATGGCGAGTACCGCTTCACCGTCATGCAGATCGATCCCGAGTGGGAGCTGCGCACCGAGGGCGACGAGGGCAAGAAGGCCTTCGCCGTCACCGTGGGCGTCGAGGCCCCAACGGGCAGTTTCATGAGGCAACTGCTCGATGGGTACCCGCAGTACACCGAGGATGTGATCCAGGGCGAGGGGCGGGTCAAGAAGATCGAGCGCTTCGGCGGCAAGGCTCTGGCGGATGAGTCGATCCAGATGGCGCTCGAGCCCATGCCGCAGCCGTACTTCTGGATCAAGGATTCCGCGGCGCTGGCGGTACGCGAAGCGGGGGGTGACCGCTGGTCGCAGCGCCCGATCCACGGCCTGCCGCGCTACAACGACTACGTGACTTCCGTGGCCGATGATGTCTGGCCATTCCAGAGCGACCGCTACGGGCGGGCTCTGCGGCCGCACCCGCTGGACATCCGCGTTCACGCGCCGAATCACGCAGATGATGCGCTGTCGGATGCCGAGGTTCGCGTGACCGGCTTCCTCCGCTACGCGGTGATGCAGGACGGATTCGAGCCGGGGAATCCGCGGCTCAACCCGGTCATCGAGCTGACCGTCAGCGGGATCGACGGACGCCCGCGCAACGTGCGGCTGCTCGCTCGCGACTCTTCGCGTTCGGCATCCGCCGATGGGCGCGTGACGTTCGACTGGGTCGAGCGCGAGGAGCAGATCGCTGCGCTGACCGAGAGCGCGCCGCACGCGCTGACGCTGCAGGTCGCGGGTACGGATGTCGAGCTGGTGGTCGCGTTCACAGGCAAGGATGCGGGCGTCGACAAGCCGATGCGACCGGTTGGTGATACCGGCTGGCAGTACCGGATCCGCGAGATCGTCGAGCGTCTGCCGCTCTCGTCTGGCGAGACCGTGACGCTTGTGCTCGTGGACCTCGTGACCCCCGAGGGGGGGAGCGTGACGCGCTGGGTGTTCGAGGATCCTTCGCGGACGCGTGATAATCCCCAGACCGCCGAGAACGAGCCCGCACGCGTCGTGCCCCCGGATGCGCGGCTCGTCACATCGCTGAGCCTTGGTGGCCTGCTCGCGGACCTGCAGATCGTGGCGGGGCCCGGCGAGATCGGTGTGCGCATGTTCTTTGATGACGATTCCGCGGGCGGGGAACGCAAGGAAGTGCGGCCCAAGCCTCTCGATGCCGTGAAGATCAGCGGCGGGCGAACGGTCATCTTCCGCAGGCTGATCCCCGATGCGATCGCGGTGAGAAAGCCGCTGATCATCCCCTGGCAGCAGCGCGACAAGGATGCGGAGAGCGTCCAAGCCTTTGCGCTGGTGCGTGTCGAGGTCACCTCGGGGATCGGCGACAAGCAGCGGCGCGAATCCAGATGGATCCCTTTCCACCGCTACTCGTTCGACGACCCCAACGACACGCCGCCGTCTTTGACGCACTACGAACCGGCGGTGTTCACCCTCGCCGATGGCAGGCCTGTCGAGGTGATCGTGGCACGCGAGCGGCGGCGGCTGCCCACGCCCGTCGTGCTCGATGACTTCATACTGACATCGCACGTCGGTGGCTTTACCGGGGAATCGCTCTCGATCCGCGACTGGACGAGTGTCCTGCGCTTTCAGTCCAAGGATGGTGGGTGGACCGATCGGATGTCCGTCAGCACCAACGCTCCGGCCGCGTACAGCCGGTTCTGGTACTTCCAGGCGTTCTGGGATGCGCCGCGCCCGCCGACTGATGCGACCCCGCAGCTTGCGAGCCAGGGCATGACCTTCACCGGCCTGGGCGTGGGGAATCGCGAGGGGGTGCAGATCCAGCTCGCGGGCTGCTGCATCTCCGTGCTCGGGATGTTCTACGCCTTCTACATCAAGCCGATCATCAAGCGACGCAGGCGTCAGCAGGTGCTCGCCGACCTCGCGGCCGGGCGGTACGCGGGGCATGGTCCGGGCCTCGACGACTCCACGGCGAAACTCGTTGGGGCGCACGCGCCGGCATCAGCGGGCACACCACTCTTTGAGGAGCACCAGCCATGACCACGCGAGCCCCTCTCTGGTTCTCCCTTGGTGCTGCCGCTTCCGCTGCCCTGGCTGCACTTATCCTCGTGATGCTGCTCGGGAGGACCACCACGGCCCCGTCGGAGCTGCCTGACGGCGAGTTTGCCCGGGCCGTGGATCTCACGCCCCTCGATCGTTCGGCGGTGCTCGCGTCGGGTCGGATCAAGTCGTACGACTCGTTCGCCTCGGAGATGCTTTCGCTGGTGGGGGGGCGGAACCGATTGCGGGGCCTGCCGCCAGACTTTGCCTACCTCGACCTCATGTTCCGCCCGGCGGTGTACGCCGATGCGCCGATCATTTTCGTGAAGAACCCCAACGTTCGCGAGCAGATCATCGCCGCACTGGCCGACGATTCCGGCGGCGAGCCGCTGCTGACTGAAGACGCGAAGTCTCTGCTGCGGTCCAAGGGGCTTGTGACGCAGAGCGTGGCGCGGTCGCCCCAGGTCGAAGAGCTGCTGCAGCGGCTCTCCATGGATGTCGTCCGCACCGCCAAGGTGGTCGATGCGATCCGCACAGCGCTCACACTGACCGACCCACGCGTGCTGCGCGAGCAGCTCCGCATGATCCCGCCTCCCAGCGGCCGGGCCGATGAGCGATGGACCGCCGTCTCGTCCATCTGGGGGTCGGACTTCCTCGCCGGGCCCGATGGCGATGTGGCGCTGCCGGGGGTTGACCCCGCGCTGGTGACCG
>JBIPMO010000242.1:0-4890 GCA_044369085.1 Phycisphaerales bacterium | reverse complement strand
ATCGCAGCGCCGCCGGAGTTGGCGGAGTTCTGGTTGAAGCTGCAGAACTTGAAGGTGATGGAGCCCGACTGGAAGTCGATCACGCCCCCTTGATGAGCGGAGTTGGAGGTGAAGCTGCACCGCTCGGCGAGGAGCGTGGCGCCGTTGATGCGGATGGCGCCGCCGCCCGACGCGGCGGGTGACGCGCTGCCGGAGTTGGAGGTGAAGCTTGTGTCGCGGACCGTGACCTCGGAGGTGAGGATGGCATCGATGGCACCCCCGCCGATGCCGCCGCCGCTGTTGGAGGTGAAGGATGAGTTCTCGATGGTGACCCTGCCGGAGAAGACGAGGGCGATGGCTCCGCCGCCGCTGCTGGATGTGTTGGAGATGAACGAGCAGTTGCGGAAGATGGGGTGGCTGTTCTGGCGGATGAGGGCTCCGCCGCCGCTGCTCGATGTGTTGTTCTTGAAGATGCAGCGTTCGATGACGGGGTTGCTGGCGACATCGATGAGGAGGGCACCGCCGCCGCCCGAGCTGTTGCTGGTGAAGAGGGAGTTGGTGATGGTGGGGGAAGCGCTGGAGATGCGGGCACCGCCCGCGAAGCCCGCGGTGTTGGTTGCGTCGGCGATGACGACGCGGTCGAGGATGGTGGTGGAGGCGGGGGCGGTGAAGTCGACGAGGACGATGGTGTTGTCATCCGGGCCGGGCCCGCCGATTTCGCCCGAGAGGATGGAGTCGAAGGCGGGGTCGGCGGCGGCGGGGTCGTTGTCGGCGGGTCGCTGGTTGAGGTTGGACTCGTTGCCCGCGAAGCCGCCGTAGACGCGGACGCCCGACTTGATGGTGAAGCGGATGCCGCGGTCGAGGAGGGTGTCGGGCTTGTAGGTTCCGCGAGCGATCCAGACCTCATCGCCGGAGTTCGCGGCGTTGAGGGCGGTGCGGAGGTTGTTGTATGCGGTGGCCCAGGTGGTGCCGTTGCCGCCGCTGGGGGCGGTGGATCGGACGTGGATGGTGGCGGCGTGTGAGAAGGCGGCGGTGGTGAGGAGGGTGGCGGTGGCGGCGAGTTGGTGGATGGTCGGCATGGGTCGGTTCTCCGGAGGTGCGTGGACGCGGATTCATCCGAGAACCGAGGGCGGGGCCCATCATGGAATGTCCGTAAAGAAAGAGCCCACGGACTTGGGTCCGTGGGCTTTGCGTGAACCTTGGTTGTTCGAGAAAGGTCAGGGGCAGGGGAGGCCGAAGGTCGCGAGGACGGCGGTGATGTCGGCGAACTCGACGGTGCCGTTGCCATCGGCATCGCCCGGGATGAAGGGGGCGCCGGCGAGGTTGAAGTTGGCCAGGACGGCGGTTATGTCGGCGAAGTCGCGGTCGCGGTCGCCATCGGCATCGCCCGGGCAGGGGGGCGGCGGGGGGAACTGGGCGGTGGCGATGTAGACACCGGTGCCCCATTCGATCTGGTTGTTGGCTGAGGGGGTGAGGGCGGCGTTGAAGGCGACGTTGCCGAGGTTGTTGATGCGCGGCCCGCCTCCGAAGACGGGACTGGAGTCGTTCTGGTCGATGCGTCCTTCACCGAGGTCGGTGTTGATGAGCTGGTCTTCGGTGGCGACGCGGATGAGGGTGCCGGGGGAGGCGGCATCGCCGACCCAGATGGCTCGCTTGTTGGCGGCGTCGAAGGCTCGGAAGGCGACGAGGCCGCTGCTGTTGAGCGAGGGGGCGAAGAACTCGAGGTTGGTGATGGTGCCGCCGTTCGTCAGGGCGATGGTGGTGGTGGTGATGCCATCGGAGATGAAGACACCGCGGACGTTGGCCGGGGCGAAGAGGGTGGCCATGAAGGCGACCTGGCCGTTGTCGTTGAGGGCCACGGAGTTGTCGAACGAGCGGAAGTTGGAGGCGGGGTTGGCATCGCGGTCCTGGGCGATGAGGGTGGACGAGCCATCGGCGTTGAAGATGCGGATCTCATCGGGCTGTGAGGAGCCGGTCTGGCCCGGCCCGCCGCGGCGGACGAAGGCAGCGATCTGACGGTTGTTGTTGAAGGCGGGAGTGAAGATGAAGGAGTAGGGGGAGAGCGGATCGACGGCGACTTCGGCGGCGTGGATGGGCGGGGTGAGTTCGCCGTTGTAGGAGACGTAGAGGTTGCCGAGCCCGCTGAAGGCAGCGCGGTAGCCGATGATGCCGCTGTTGTTGATCTGAGGTGTGGACCAGGAGGTAGCGCCGAGCGGGCGGTTGGTGAGGAAGGCGGTGAGGCCCGTGGAGTTGCGGTAGCGGTAGAGGCCATCCTGGGAGGTGAGGCGCTGCTCGAAGACGACATCGCCGGAGTTGTTGACGGTGACGGCGGAGAAGAAGGAGCCATCGGGGCCCTGATGAACGACACCGCCCGTGCCGTTTGCGCCGAACCAGAGGGCGTGGAAGTCGCCGCTGGTGACGCCGATCTTGTGGGCGAGCTGGTTGTTGTCGTTGAGGCCCGGGGCGTTGTTGGAATCGATGAACCACGAGCCCGGGATGTTGAACGAGCCGCCCGGGTTGGAGGCGAAGTTGGAGCGGACCTGGAGCTGGTAGGTGAAGGAAGTTGGGAGGACGGCGTGGGCGAGGCCCGCGAGTGCGAGGATTGCGGCGAGAGGGAGGATGCGGGCGGGGCCGGAAGGGGTCATGTCTCAGTCTCCTAGTTGTCGCGGTGGCGGCAACTAGACTTTACGCCGAAGTGAAGGGGAGGCCAGTGGAATGGCGGGAATTGGTGGCTCTGGAGCTGGTGTGTCGGAGGCCGGAGAGGGGGTAGAGACGGGTTACAAACCCATCCCACCGAGAGGGAGTAGAAAGGCGTGACGAGAAGCACCGATTCCGAGGGCGGAATCGGTGGCACGGGGATTTCGATGGCAGGGAGATGATGATGAACCTTGAAGAAGCGCGGCGGCTGATGGAAGAGTGGACGGCGAGTGCGGCTCTGCGGGTGCATATGGAGTGCGTGTCGGCGTGCATGGGGTCGTACGCGCAGCTCGTTGATCCGGCGAACGAGGAGCGTTGGCGCGTGTGCGGGCTGCTGCACGACTTTGATTACGAACGGCACCCGACGCCCGAAGAACATCCGGTGGTGGGGGAGAAGCATCTGCGCACGCTCGGGGTGGATGAGGAGATCCGGACAGCGATCCTCGGGCACTGCGAGCGGACGGGTGTGGCTCGCGTGACGCCGATGGCCAAGGCGCTGTTCGCGTGCGATGAGCTGGCGGGCTTCATCGTGGCGTGCGCGAAGGTCCGCCCGAGCGGGATCGCGGACCTTGAGGCATCGAGCGTGAAGAAGAAGCTCAAGGACAAGGCGTTCGCGGCGGCGGTGAGCCGGTCGGACATCGCGGTGGGGGCGGCGGAGCTCGGTGCGCTGACGGGGCTGGATGAGACGGCGCACATCACGCGGTGTATCGGGGCGGTGCGGGGGGTGGGGGTTTAGGGGCGGGGGCGTTTACCACAGAGGCACGGAGACGCAGAGAAAAGAGAGTGGGGGAGGCGGGGCGCGGCGACATGGTCTGTGGCTCTGCGACTCTGTCGTGGATGCTCGTGAAATGAAATGACCCGCACGGAGCGCTGGGCTTCGGCGGGTCGGTGTGGGGGATCTGGTGTCGCGAGTGATTTGGCCGGAGTTGCTCGTGCGGCTCGCGACGGGCCTTGGGTGGCCTCGCAGGAGCCCGGCGCGCTGGTGTGTGGAAGAGAGTCGGAGTGAAGGAAGGGGTAGGGGTGGTAGGAGGGAAGGGATCTGAGATTTGAGATCTCAGAGGGCAGATCTCAGAAGGGAGGCCTCAGAAAGGAGATCTCGGAGTGGTTGGGCGTCAGTCGATGATGACTTTGGTGGGGGTCGCGGAGGCGACGCGGTCCTTGGTGGTTGTGGGGATGGTGGGGGTGGGGGCGATCTCGACGGCCGCTGCCGGGGCCGCCGGAGCCACGGTGGGGCCCATGAGCTGCTGGGTCTTGTCGAAGATGTTCTTGGCGGCGTTCTCGTTCTCGAGCTGGATGCGGGCCTTCTTCTCGTAGTCGGTGGTCTTGGTCTGGTTGGAGAAGGACTGGAGGCGGGCTTCCTGCTCGGCTCGGATCTTCTCCATGCGGGAGGTGATCTGGTCGAGGGAGACGGATTCGAACTTGCCGTACTGCTCGATGGAGTCCTGGCGGCGTTCGACCATGTCGATGAGCTTGTCGTTGCGGGCGATCATCTCGATCTGTCCATCGAGCTGGAAGATCTGGGCCTGGAACTGGGCTCGTTCGGTCTCGAGGGTGTTGAGGAGTTCGGCGAGGCGGTCCTTCTGCTGGGTGAGGAAGCCCATGTCGCGCTCGGCGCCCTGGACGCGTGCCTGGTAGACGTTGAGGGTGTTGGTGACCTGGGTGGCGCGGGTGTAGGCCTGGTCGAGGGAGTAGGCTCGCTCGTCGAAGCGGACGGAGATGACGGCGGAGGGCTGCTCGTTGCGAGCGGACTCGGCTCGGCCGAGCATCTCCTTGAGCTGGGTGAGGTCGGCGGCGGCCATCTCGACAACCTTCTGGCTGACGGAGCGGTCGCGTTCGAGCTCGGCCATCTGGGACTGGACCTCGGCGAGGTCTCCGCGGACGGCGGCGATGCGCTTGGGGTACTCGGCTTCGAGGGTTCGGAGCTGGGAGCGGAGCGCAACGGGATCCTTGATGTTCTGGTCGATGGTGGTGATGACGGCCTGGCGTGCCTGGCCAGCCAGAGCGAAGACGCGCTCGGGGCCGGCCACCAGCACCGCCGCGCCGGTCGCCAGCCCGCCCACGACGGCGACGCGGATGACTGTCTTGACGATGGACATGGCAAACTCCTTTGTGATGCGGCCTCGCGCTCGCCGGTGTTCCTCAGGCCGGTTCGAGCCGTGGGTCGTTTGTGTGATGGGTTGTTGGGGGGCGCGGGCGGGGGATTTCATGATGCGG
>JBIPMO010000068.1:0-12749 GCA_044369085.1 Phycisphaerales bacterium | reverse complement strand
TGATCGGGGTGCTGGAGTGGTACATCGAGCTGCTGCAGCCGGCGGTCATGGGCCCGGCCGAGGCGGCGGCGGATGACCCGATCGAGCGTGTGTTCGCGCTGCTGGCCGGGTACCGGCGGATGATGGAGCAGACGGGCTGCCGCATGGGCTGCCCGATCGGGAACCTGGCTCTGGAGGTGGGGGACGATGTGCCCGAGGCTCGGCGGCTGATCGACCTGAACCTGGGCAACTGGGCGCGGCGTGTGGAATCGTGGCTGGTGGCCGCGGGGGACCGGCTGCCCGCATCGTGCGACCGGGCCCGGCTCGCGAAGTTCGTGCTGACCGTGATGGAGGGGGGCCTGATGCAATGCCGGGCGGCGAGTTCACTCGCGCCCTACGACGAGAGCGTCTCGGAACTCCGGGCGTACATCGAAGCTTTGACTGATCGCGCTCGGGCGGAACGCGGCGCGTCGCCGTCGACTGCCGCTCGAACTTCCGGAGGGGCTACAAGGAAGGCGGGCCCCACATGAACATCAACCTGGCGGGCATCAACTGGATCGCGGTCATCGTGACGACGGTTGCGGTGATGATGATCGGCATGACGTGGTACACGGTGCTGTTCGGGAAGGCGTGGCAGCGACTGAACGGCTTCAGCGATGAGAAGGTGAAGCAGCTTCAGGCCGCGCGGCCGCCCGCGATCTTCCTGGGCGGGATGCTCGTGTCGTACCTGGTGATGGCCACGGTGATCGCGATGATGTTCAACGCTTTCGGGGTGCGGCACCCGCTGACGGGGCTCGCTGTTGGCGGGTCGCTGTGGGTCGGGGTCGCGCTGCCGCTGGGGGTGACGGCGTGGCTTCCTTCGGACAAGCCGCTGAAGCTCTATCTGATCGATTGGGCGTATCAGCTGGTCATTCTCGCGCTCAGCGGGACGATCCTGGGCTGGTGGACCAGGGGCTGATCCGTGTTGCAGCGAAGCGCGATCGCATGTCGCGTGTCGATGCGTGCGGTTGACGACCCACGGACTCAGGTCCGTGGGCTTCGGATGAAGAAGAAAATCTTTAAGTTCGCCTCATAACCCCGTCATCCATTCCATAGGAGTTCCCATGCATCCGCGTCATCTCTTTGTCGTGCTAGTTGTCGCCTTCGTTTCATGCGCGCGGGCCGCCGACCTGCCGCCTCTGGTGCATGAGGCGGTGTTCAACGTGCCCATCCAGAAGGTGTGGGAGGTGTTCACCACCAGCGAGGGGTTCAAGAAGTTCGGCGTGGCGCTGGCGGATGTCGACTTCCGGCTCGGGGGCAAGATCCGATCGCGCTACGCGACCGATGGCGAGCTTGGCGACGCGGCGACCATCGAGCAGACGATCCTCGCCTACGAGCCGATGCGGATGTTCGCGTACCGGTGCACCAAGACGCCCGAAGGGTTCCCGTTCCCCGAGGCGATGAAGCACTGCTGGAACATCGCGTACTTCGATGACTTGGGCGGCGGGCGCACGCGGCTGACGCTCAAGGGCTTTGGATACACGGATAAACCGGAATCGGTGAAGATGCGGGAGTTCTTCGATGCGGGCAACGCGTGGTCGATGGACAAGCTGCACGCGACGCTCGAAGGGGCTCCGCCGCCCTCGCGCAAGGCGCACGAGGCCGCCAAGACGGGCGACGCAGCGCCGGGCGGGCACATCGTCCCGCCGCCCATCGTGCTGAGCATGCAAGAGGGGGAGTCCCCCATCGTGGTCGAGGCGCTCGTGAACGAGCCTCTCGAAGCCGCGTGGACCCGGTGGACAACGACGGCCGGGCTCGCGACGTTCTTCGGGGAGAAGCAGAACTTCGAGCTGCGGCCCGGTGGCCCGTTCGAGATCTTGTTCTCGATGGAGGCTCCCGAGGGACAGCGGGGTTCGGAGGGGTGCAGCGTCCTGTCGTACGAGACGCAGCGGATGCTGTCGTTCTCGTGGAATGCGCCACCCAAGTTCCCCGCGCAGCGGAGCGAGCGGACGTGGGTGGTGGTGAGCTTCAGCGCCGAAGGGGCGGGGATGACGCGCGTTCGCCTTGTGCATCAGGGCTGGGTCGAGCACATCGCGGCGGTGCCCGCCGAGGCCGACAACTGGCGGCAGGTGCGTACGTACTTCACCGCGGCGTGGCCCAACGTGCTCGCCTGGCACCAGGAGGCGGTGGCGAAGCGGCAGGCGGTCGAGTGAAACCGCAGACGCGCACCGCCGCCAATCTCGCGATCAGTCCGGCTTGGTCCGCGGCCCATGGCCGCCGCGCGACAGCGTCCACCACGCGATCAGCAGCGCGATGACCGAGAGCGCGGCCGCGAGGAAGAAGGGTGCCCCGGGCATGCGCAGCCGCGCATCCTCGTGAACGAAGAACGCGAAGACCTGCGTGAACAGCCCCGGGCCGAACACCCCCGCGACCCCCGCGATGCTGCTCACGGCCCCCTGCAGCCGCCCCTGCTCGGTGGGGGCGACGCGCTTGGTCATCAGCGCCTGCACCGACGGGCTGAAGAGCCCGATCGGCGCAAAGAGCGGGATCGCGAGCGTGAACCACAGGCCCGTGCTCGCCAGCCCGTACGCGGCGTATCCCAGCGCACCGAACGTCAGACCGGCCATCAGCGCCCTGGCTTCACCGAAGCGTTTCACCACATGCCGGACGAGCAACGCCTGCACGATGACGCTGCAGATGCCGACCAGCGCGAGCGTGAGCCCGACGCGCTGCTCTTTCCAGCCGTAGCGGAAGTCCGCGTAGAGCACGAAGACGTTCGGCAGCACGCTGTGCGCAAGCCAGTACAGGAATACCACCAGCGCCAGGCTCAGCAAACCCGGGTGAGCCCGCAGCAACAGAAGCGATCCGATAGGGTTGGCCCGTTTCCATGAGAAGGGTGCGCGGCGGGTGCGCGGCAGCGATTCGGGGAGTACGAACAAGCCGTAGCACGCGTTGAGAAGTGTCAACGCCGCCGCGACCCAGAACGGCAGGCGCGGATCGACGCCGCCGAGCAGCCCGCCCAGCGCCGGGCCGAGGATGAAGCCAAGCCCCCACGCGGCCCCGATCATGCCGTACGTTGAGGCGCGCTTCTCGGGAGGCGTGACGTCCGCGATGTAGGCCTGCGCCGCGGCGAAGCTCGCCGCCGTGATGCCCGAGATCAGCGTGCCCGCGAACAGAAACCAAAGCGACGGCGCCAGCGCCATCAGGATGAAATCAAGCCCGAGACCAAAGTTCGAGATGAGGATCACCCGCCGCCGCCCGTAGCGGTCCGACAACGCGCCCATGATCGGGGCGAAGATGAACTGCATCAGCGCCCACACGGTCGCGAAGAGCCCGACCATCTGCGAGGCCTGAGCGGTGTCGCCCCCCATGAACTGCTTGATGAGCTGGGGGTGCACCGGGATGATCACCCCCAGTGCCAGAACGTCCAGCACGACCGTCACGAAGATGAAAGTTACGGTGGCGCGGCGGGGACCGCCGGGGATGGGCGAATCTCCCGGCGCACCGGGGGCTGCGAGTTTGTCCGGGGCTTCGCTCACATCACAGGCCGAGCTTGTCGCTCAGGAACGAGACGACCTTGTCGAGGGGGATGCGCTCCTGGGCCTGCGTGTCGCGGTGGCGGACGGTGACGGTGCCCGTCGCTGCGGTGTCGCCATCGACCGTGAAGCAGTAAGGGCAGCCCGCCTCATCCATGCGGGCGTAGCGCTTGCCGATGGTCTGCTTGGCATCGGTCTCGATGGCGCCGATGCGGCCGAAGCGCTTCGTGAGTTCGGCGTGGAGTTTCTCGGCGATCTCGGGCATGCCGTCCTTGTTGACGAGGGGGAAGACGGCGGCCTTGATGGGGGCGATGCGTGGGTGGAACTTCATGTACACGCCGCTGGCGCGGGTCGCATCGGGGGTGAAGGCTTCGCACAGGATGGCGAGCACACCGCGGTCGAGGCCGGCGCTCGGTTCGATGACGTGGGGGAGGTAGCGCTCGCCCTTCTTCCCGCCGTTGGGGAGGACTTCGCCGCGGTCGGTATCGAAGTATTCGAGCTTGACCTTGCTGTGCTCCTGATGCTGGGTGAGGTCGTAGTTGCCGCGGTAGGCGATGCCCTCAAGCTCGCCGAAGCCCGGGGCGGTGAAGGGGAAGCGGTACTCGATGTCGCTGGTGGCTTTGGAGTAGTGGGCGAGCTCATCGGTCTCATGCTCGCGCAGGATGAGGTTGTCGCCCGCGAGGCCAAGCCCCTTCCACCACTCCATGCGCCAGTCGCGCCAGAAGCGGTACCAATCCATCGCTTCGGATTCGTGGCAGAAGAACTCGATCTCCATCTGCTCGAACTCGCGCGAGCGGAAGGTGAAGTTGCGGGGCGTGACCTCGTTGCGGAAGGCCTTGCCCGTCTGCGCGATGCCGAAGGGGACGCGAACGCGCGTCGTGTCGACGACGTTCTTGAAGTTGATGAAGATGCCCTGGGCGGTCTCGGGGCGGAGGTAGGCCTTGTTGGCTTCATCGCGCACCGCGCCGGGGATGGTGTCGAACATCAGGTTGAACTGGCGGGGTTCGGTGAGGGTTCCGACCTGCTCGGCATCTGGGGCGAGGACGCGGGGCCAGCGCTCTTTGGGGATCGCGCTGAGGGCGATGCTCTTCACTGAGCCGAAGGCTTTTTCGGCCTTCTTTTTCTGCTTGGCCTCGCTCGCGGTGTCGCCGACGTACGCGAAGAGCGGCTTATCGGTGGGGGCATCGTCGGCGGGGGCGTAGACCATCACGTGGTCGTAGCGGTAGCGGCCCTTGGTTTCTTTGCAGTCGACCATGGGATCGTTGAATCCCGCGACGTGGCCGCTCGCGACCCAGACCTTGGGGTTCTGGATGATGCAGGTATCGACGGCGACGGTGCTGACGGGCTCGCCCGTCGGCCCCTTGCGTCCCCAGCAGGGGAGCATGACGACATCTTCCCACCACGCATCGCGGAGGTGCTTCTTGAGGACCGAGCCGAGCGGCCCGTAATCCCAGAAGCCGTTGATCCCGCCGTAGATCTCGGAGGCCTGGTAGATGAAACCTCTGCGCTTGCAGAGGGCCATGATGTTGTCCATGGTCTTGGCGATGGGCTGGGCGGCTTGGTCGGACATGCTGAGCTCCGTCGGGATCCGTTCGGGAAATGAAGGGTCAGCATGGTAGCGGGGCGGGCGCGCGGCGGAGCAGGGCGGCCCGTTGCGCAGCATCTGCGTTCTCAGGGGGTGATCCGGGTTCGCGCTATTCGGTGCGCACACCGTTGCGAGGCGCGGCGGATCCGACGAGGCGGAAGGTCTGGGCCTTGGCCTCGATTCCGAGGGTGAGGTCCTGGGAGTCGTTGGGCTCGACGACGAGGTCGATGGTGGCGCGGGTGAGCTGCGGGCCGACATCGTAGTGCATGGTGAAGACGACGCTGCGGACGCCGGTGAGGAGCGGGTTCTGCTGCGAGATGGTAGGCGGATCGGTGGTGAGGTCGATGCGGACGAACCAGAGTTCTCCGGGGTTGTCGCGCCAGAGGTCATCGGGCTGGCCGCCCGCGACGCCCCAGGTGCGGAGGGGCGGGTTCTCGAGGTCGTTGTTGATGGCGGCCTCGGACTCTGGGTAGCGGAACTCGACGCGGATCATCTCGGTGGCGGTGCCGGCGGGATCGCGGGCGGTGACGAACTGGAAGTAGTCGGCGGCGAGCGGGTTCTCATCCGCGTCGTAGACGTTGGTCTCGGGGAGCGGCCCGAAACCCTCGCCGGTCCTGATCATCGCGAGCAGGCGCGACACGACCATGCGCGAGACGAGGTGGGTCGAGGCGCTCTCGGTGGTCTGCTTGTAGCCCTTGAACATGGCGTCGAGGGCGGCGAGGGTCGCGGTGAGCAGCGTGACGCTGATCGTCAGGGCGATCATCATCTCGATGAGGCTCAGGCCGCGTCGCGATTGGGGCGGGGTGGGGTGCTTCACTGGCCGTCCTCCTCCTGCTCGTCGTCTTCGTCGGCTTCGACGTGCGCGAAGCGGCCCTCGTGGTAGGTGGAGGCGACGGGGCGGATGGACATGGGGGCCTCGAGGCCATCGGGCAGGACGAGGTCGCGGTCGAGGTTGAGGGTGATCCTGCCGAAGCCGTTGAAGGGGATCGCTCGGCGGATGTGGGTGCCCGCGGTGGCGTCGTTGTCGGAGATGCCGTCGTAGAAGGCATCGGTCACGCCGGCGGTGCCGACGGGCACGAGCGCGCCGGTGGCGGGGTCGCGAGCGGAGTCCCAGCCGACATCGACCGACCCGTTGGCGTCGAGGTCGCGAAGGGTAGAAGGGTCGATGCCCTCATCGTCGCCCTGATCGGGGCCGAAGTAGCCCAGGGTGATGTTGAAGTCGGCGGGGTTGCCCGCCGCGGTGCCGTAGACGGCGAGCGGGGCGGTGCCGTGCACGGGCTGGAAGGTGAGCAGGAGGGCGCCATCGATCTGCGCGTTGCCGCGGACATCCAGGACGCCCGCGATGACCGCGCCCTGAAGGTGGACGTTCTGGGCCTGCGGCGAGTTGTTGGTGCCGACATCGACGGAGTAGTGGGGCAGCATCATGCTGCTCTTCTGGGTGATCTCCTTCTCGTCGTCGGTGAGGGCGTACTCGGGGTTGTCGGGTTCGGTGGGGTGTTCTTCGACGAACCTGGTGGCGCCGGTGAAGGTGAGCTTGTTGCGGGACTGGGTGTAGACCATGGGCTTGTCGGCGACGATCGACCCGATGAAGGTGCAGTCGTGGAAGCGGATGTTGTTGCTCACGAGCTTGGTGTCGAGGCAGTCTTCGGCCGCGCCGTCGCCGTTGATGTCCGCTCGCAGGGTGGGCTGGCTGACGATGCCGCTGCAGTCCAGGAAGGTGCACCAGCGTTCGTCGAGGGCGATGGTGCTGGCCGCCGAGAGCGGGTACCTCTGGCGGAGCTCACCCGTCGCGGGGTCGCGGGTCTGCTCGCCGAAGTAGATCCATGATGCGTGGCGGTTGTCGATCCAGGTGCGGACGCGGGTGACGCCGATGAAGGTGCAGTTGATGAACAGGGCGTTGGTGCCCTGGGGGATGATGACGTTGCGGAAGGTGAGGTCGCGGTAGACCGGGCGGCGGTACCAGTCGGCGGGGGCGGGGGCACCGTAGGGGGTTCCCTCGATGATGAACTCATCGCCCGCCTGGTCGGCGATGACGGTGGCGAAGCTGTCGCTCTCGACGCCGGGCTGGTCGCTGAACTCGCCCATGATCTCGGCCGCGGCGGCGAAGGACTCGTCGGTGAACTCGGGAACCTCGGCATCGGTGGCCTGGAACTTGACGGGCTGATCGCCCGAGGCTGGCCGGACCGTTCCCTCGTTGTACTTCTGATAGTCGCCGACGAGGACGCCGTAGGCATCGCGCGAGGCTTCCCAGTCGGCGCGGGTGGCCTTGAAGTAGACCGAGCCGGAGAGCTTGGCGTAGCGGTCGCGGTAGTCGAGCACCCCGTCGCGGTAGCCCAGGGCGACATCGTCGGCATCGACATCGAGCGAATCGCGCAGGCCGTCGCCGTTGTTGTCGGGGAAGGTGGTGTAGTCCCAGTCGCCCGCGACGCGGGCGCCGTTCCACTTGCCGTTGCCGTTGCGGTCTGGGTAGGCGGAGTCGATCTGGAGGGCCAGGGCATCGTCGAGCGCGAACTCGGTGGTCTCGGCGGCGGCGGTGGTGCCGGCCTTGAGCGCGTTCGACAGGACGACCGCCTGGAGGGGGGTGCCGTTGGTGCGGTCGTAGTGCTTGAGGAAGATGTCGTATTCGTCGATGGCGTCGTCGCGGGTGTAGTCGGCAAAGGCGTTGTCGGCCTGGCTGTCGGGTGGGATGTTGAAGTCCATGGAGTTCAACGCGGCGAGGCTGCGCGACTCGGTCGGGTGGCTGCGGCGCAGGCGGTTGTCGCCGTCCACATCGTCGTTGAGCACGACGGTGCGGAAGGCGGTGAGCTTGGCGGTGAGCACCGCGTCGAGCCCCTCGAAGTCGCTCTCGGACACCAGCGGCGGGCCGTCGATGCGGTCCAGCGCGTTGCTGGCGTAGCGCACGCCGAGCGGCCCGTTGACCATGACGTTCTTGCCGAGCATGACGCGGCTGGGGCTGATGATGGCGTGCTGGACCGTCTTGGCGAGCTCGAACTCCTGCTGCGCCGATCGCGTGACCCAGCGTCGGCGGAGCCAGTCCCACTCGTAGCCGGTGACCAGAGCGGTGACGCGCCCGGAATCGTTGGGGGGCATGTAGTCGATCTGCGCGGCGAGCACCGCCTTGGCGTTGCCATCGCGCTCGAGGGCGATCGGGTCTCCGCGGACCCAGCCGGTCGGCGCGTCGCCCAGTGTGATCTCGCTGATGAGGTCCGCATCCTCATCGGCGCCGTGCTGGAGCGTCAGGATGGCGGCGATGCCGTCCGGGGAGGTTGCTTCGACCCTGCCGTCGGGGGCGGGGAGGATCGTGACGGCGGGTGCGTCGTCGTAGGTGCCGGCCCAGAGCTCGCCCGCGTACTCCGCATCGATCTCGCCCTTGGCCAGGACCATGCGCGACGCGGCCTCGGCGAGGCGTGAGCGCGCGATCTCGAGCCCGGTGTCGAGGGCCCCCTGGGCGCGGACGACGCGGCGCATGGTCTCGGCCGAGCGCAGGTTGCCCTTGCTCATGACGGCCATGGCGAGCGCCAGTGAGGAGAAGATGATGAGGAACATCATCGCGAGCACGCCGGTGACTCCGCGCCGGTCCGGTCGCTCGCCGGTGGGCCGTGCGCAGCGGGCATGGCCGGCCGCGTTCGCTGGTGTGAACCTGAGCTTGTGTGCTCGCCGCATGGTCGCGCTCCGTGCCTCCGCGAAACTCGTTCGTACCCGATGCCCCCCGGGGCTCTCTTACGGCAGGGCCACCCACGAGAGCGTGGTCATCTCCTGCGGCGCCTCGTTGGGGTCGGGCTGGCGGAGGATGGTGACGGTGACGCGCAGCGGGTAGCGGTCGACGCGGCGGAGGATGGTGTTGCCGTCGCGCAGGTCGCGGTTGTCGGGCACGGCGGCGGTGTAGTCGTAGGGGTCGACCTTGGTGACGGAGACGAGCTGCGTCCAGCCGCGCATCGCCACGGGTTCGGGGTCGTCCCCCGGCTCCTCGGCGAGCATCAGCACGTTGCCGTCGTAGGTGGTTTCGGTGATGGTCTGTCCGAAGGCGTTGATGGGCCCGTCGTAGCGGCTGGTCATGGTGAAGCCCTCGGGGAACTCGGTGGCGCTGCCGAAGACCGCGCCGTCGAGGTCATCCAGGTCATCCAGGTCGAGCGCCACGGCCTCTCCGGACTCGGGGCCCCATCCGCGGAGGGACGTGGTGTCGGCATCGTTGAGGAAGAAGAGGCCACCGGAGTTGCGGTCGTGCCGCGGCAGCCGCTTGGTCATCTCGCGGATCTCGCCCGCGAGCAGGGTGGCGGTGGCGCCGTTGGTCGACCAGGAGTTCCGCTGCAGGAACGACTGCTGTGCCTCGACGACGGCGAGCACGCCGACGCCGATGATGATGGTCGACATCGCGGCCTCGAGCAGGGTGAATCCGCGGCGGCGGAACGCGGCGGGGTTTCGTCGCGCCTGGGTGCCTCTGTGGTTCAAGCCGTCAGGATTGTTCATGGCCGGTTCCCGGGCGGGGCGCGCCTCCATCCCCGGAGATCGGCTACTTGACGATCTGGCTCATCTTGAAGATGGGCAGGATGACGGCCATGGCGATGAAGCCGACGATTGAACCCATCGCAACGATCATGATGGGCTCGATCATGCTCGTCACGGCCTTGATCGCGTCCCGTAACTGCTTGGCGTAGTAGGTCGAGACCTCGCTGAGCACCTCGCCGAGCTTCCCGGACTCTTCGCCCGCCGAGATCATCTGCACGACGGCGTGGGGGAGCAGCGACTGGGACTGCAGCGTGGTGGCGATCTTCTTGCCCTGCTTGACGGAGGAGTAGACCTGCCGCCACATCTTGCGGTAGATGATGTTGCCGGAGATGTCGCCGGTGATGGCCAGGGTGTCGAGCATCGGGACGCCGGCGTTGATGAGCTCGCCCATGGTCTGCAGGGACCGGCTGATGTAGAGGGCCTTGAACATCCGGCGGAAGACCGGGAACCGAAGCTTGAGGTGGTCGAGCGCGGTGGAGCCGACCTCGGTCCTGAGGAACAGGAACAGGCCGATTCCCAGCACGATCACGCCGCCGAGCAGGTACGGCCAGTTGGCGACCATGAAGGCCGAGAGCCCCATGAGGAACGTGGTGGCCCATGGGAGCACATCCTCTTTGCCCTCGAAGACCGCGCCGAACCGCGGGAGCACGAACGTCAGCAGGAAGATCGTGACGCCGATGGCCATGGTCCCGATGACGCCGGGGTAGATCATGGCGCCGATGACCATTTTCTTGGTCTCGATCTGCTGCGCGGTGTACGACGCGATGCGGTCGAGCATCTTGCCGAACGACCCCGACATCTCCGAGGCGCGGACCATGTTGATGTAGAGCGGGTTGAAGAGCTTGGGGTGGCGCGAGAGGGCCTCGGAGAACTGCTTGCCGCTCTCGACATCGGTCTTGAGGCCGGTGATGACCTGCTTGAAGCGGGCGTGCTCGGTCTGCTCGGCGATGCCTTCGAGGGCCGAGCGGATGCCGATGCCGGCGCGGACCATGACGGCGAGCTGGGTGGTGAAGTCAAGGACGTGCTTGAGCGAGGGCTTGCCCGCGTTGAGGTTCTGCAGCGTGCCCTTGAGCCCGCTCGCCGAGCCGGTGCCGTCGACCTGATTGATCGAGAGCACATGGTTGCCCTGCGTGCGCAGGACGGATGCGGCGGAGGAGGCCGAGTCGGCGCTGAGCACCCCGACCACCGTCTGGCCTGAACCGGAACGAACTTGGTAGCGGTATGCGGGCATGGGGGGTCAGGGACTAGGGATCAGGGACTGGGGACCGGGGACCGGGGATCAGGGTTCGGACGGCTTGATCACGCGGCGAGCTGGCGTTCGAGCTTGTCGGGGTAGGTGGCCTGGGCAACGGCATCGTCGCGGCTGATCATGCCGTTGAAGTAGAGCTGGGCGATGGAGTTGTCCAGGCTCTGCATCCCGAGGGCGCGGCTGGTCTCGATCACGTTGGGGATCTCGAAGGTGCGGCCTTCGCGGATGAGGTTGCGCACGGCGGGGGTGCAGAGCAGGACTTCGACGCCGGGGACCATGCCCTTGGCATCGACGCGGCTGAAGAGGGTCTGGCTGATGACGGCCTGGAGCGTGTTGGCGAGCATGGCGCGGATCTGGTTCTGCTGGTTGGCGGGGTACATGTCGATGATGCGCTCGACCGTCTGGCTGGCGCTGCAGGTGTGCAGCGTGCTGAGCACCAGGTGGCCCGTCTCGGCGGCGGTCATGGCGAGCGCTGTGGTCTCGAGGTCGCGCATTTCGCCGACGAGCACGATGTCCGGGTCCTGTCGCAGCGCGTGCTTGAGGGCCGAGGCGAAGCTGGGCATGTCCTGGCCGAGCTCGCGCTGCTCGATCAGGCACTTCCTGGATTCGAGGGTGTACTCGACGGGGTCCTCGAGGGTGATGATGTGCGCGTTGTAGCGCTCGTTCATCGCCTGGATCATCGAGGCGAGGGTCGTGCTCTTGCCCGAACCGGTGTCGCCGGTGACGAGCACGAGCCCGCGGGGCAGGTACGTCAGACGGCTGATGACCTCGGGGAGGTTCAGGTTCCCGAGCGGCGGGACCTTGGTCTTGATGGTTCGCATGGCGATGCCGGTCACGCCGCGCTGGCGGTGCGCGTTGACGCGGTAGCGGCCCAGGTTGGGCGCCTGGTACGAAAAGTCCGAGTCCTTGTGCTTCTCGAAGTTCGTGAGCGCCTCGGGCGATGCCATCCGCTTGACGTAGTCCTCGACCATCGGCGCGGGCAGCGGCGGGCAATCCATCGGCGTCATGACCGTGTGGATGCGGAGCATCGGCGGGTGGTTGGCGACGATGTGGATGTCCGAAGCGCCGTGGTCGATCGCGGCCTGAAGGATCGCGTGCAGGTCCATGAGGGGGAGGCTCCTCCGCATCGGGATGCGCCGCGACAACCGCCAGCGGGCTCCGATCCGGTGGGAGCATCGGCCCGGCATGCCCGCGGATTCATGTGCCAGCCACGGCGGGACTTGCGACCATCCGGCCTCACCCGTTCCAACCGATCTGACCCATCGCCGCGTGCCGAAACCGCGTTCCGAGAACGCAGGGCACGTTTTTGACAGGCGACCGGGCTGGCTCTGCACCTGGCCGCATCAATATGGAAGCCGCGATCGGTCGATCAGCGGCGGAACCGCAGGTGAGAATATGGGAAATATCGGCAGGTTTGTGTTGCACAAATCCTTGTGCCATGGCAACTTACGCTCATCGCCCCATGGCACCGACACCACGGACGGACCGTGGATCGTGCTTCCGGTTGCTCGGGGCGAGGCCGTCTGTGCGGAGACCGGCCATGAGCATGATGCGAGCACGTCCGATCACTAACCCCATGCACCAGCACATTGCGACCATGCAGCGTGCATCAACGATCGGGACACCACCGATTCCCGTCGTGGAATCCAAGGCGATTCCGTCACAAGTCCAGCCATCACAGACAGATAGCAGGTACTTCCATCGAGTGGAGCCGTCGCTCTCGATCCTGCAGCACGAAGAGATGTTCCTGCGCGAGGATCTGAGCGACCTGACACCACGCGAGCGTGAAGTGGTGATCGCGATCTGCCGCGGCGGGACAAACGAGCAGGTGGCCGATCGGCTCTGCATCGCGTTGCCGACGCTGCGGACGCACCTGATGCGCCTGAACCAGAAGCTGGGCACCGCCGGAAAAGGG
>JBIPMO010000240.1:0-4923 GCA_044369085.1 Phycisphaerales bacterium | reverse complement strand
CACCTGCGCCGCCTGCCCGGTCGAGAGCATCACCCACGAGCCCACCGGAAAGAGCCCGACAGCCTGCACCAGCGCCCGCACCACCCGCCGATCAAGCGCGCCCGATGATGCGAGCATGATCAGGTCCTCGAGCGCATCGTACGGACGCTTGGTCAGCCGGTACTTGCGCCGGCTCGTCATCGCCGCAAACAGCGTCGCCACCGAGGCAACCTTTGAGAGGTCGGCGATGTCCGGGCCGCGCAGGCCGCGCGGGTACCCCGACCCGTTGTCACGCTCGTGATGCTCGAACGCCGCCCGCCGAACTTCTTCCGGAAGCCCGCGGACGCTGTCGAGCATCACCACCCCGAGCGCCGGGTGTCGCCGCACGCGGTTGATCTCGATCTCGTTCAGCGCGCGAGCGTTGTTCCGCAGTTCCTGCGGCACCGCCGCCATCCCCACATCCGCGAGCATCCCCGCCAGTGCGGCCAGCCGCTGGTCGGCTTCGGGCCACCCGAGCCGAGCCGCCGTCGCCATCGCCAGCGCCCCGGCCGCGTAGCACTGCTCGGGCAGGTCCTCATCCCGGCGCCCGGGCAGCAACGCCAGCTGCGCAAACCGCTGCGGATGCGCGGCGTGCCACCGGTGCATCTCCTCGGCGAGCTCGGCCACATCCCGCAGTGCAACCTCGGATCCCGCGAGCATCCCCGCCAGCACCGCGCGCAGCCGCAGCGTCCGATCACGTCGCAGCGCGATCACGCGCGATGCATCGGGCCATTCCCACAATCCTTCAAGATCGCCCGTGGCCGGGCGGTGGGCCGCCCGCTGAGAACGGATCCGCAGCGGAATGCCCGCCCACAGCCGCTGCAACGAAGCCACGTGCGCATCGGAGTTCTTGAACCGCGCCGCACGACGACGCACTTCCTCGCGCGAAGGCGGCACGATCAAGGGTTGTTCAAACACATCGCTCGCGGCATAGATCGATGCCTCAGGCCGGGCTTCGATCATCTCCAGCGGCATCGCAGGCTCGACGACTTCGGCAACAGCGGGCTTGACCGGTGCCTCTGGCGCTTCGGGGGGCGCCTCGTTCACCTCGGCATCAGACGGCTCGGGCCCGCGGGCGGGCTCGGCGTACGCGCCGGGCGCGATCCCCTCCGATTCGATCAGCGCCACCGCCGCGGCCACCTCCGCCGGCGTGTTGGCCAGGAAAAGATCGCCCCAGGTCGACCGGCTGATCCGCGTGCAGATCGCATCTGTCAGTACAACCCCCTCACCCAGGAGCTTCACCCCCAGGCGGTTGTACAAAGGCATCGGCAGGCGGCTGCCGGGTCCAAGGCTTGCAGGGTCGAGCAGGGGCATAGGAATGTGGGTCGTTATCGGCTCGCACCCCGCTCGGGTTGAGCGGCCCATGGAACCGCCGCCCGGGACGAGCGGATTCTGCTCTGCCCCCCCTGCGACATGCCCCGCACGTTCCCGTGTCCTTCGCCGAGGCCCCGCCGCCACGGAACCCCTGAAAGCTCGGGTATGCTCGCTACTCTGATCCGCGCAGCGAGGAACACCACTTTGCCCCTGTTCAAGCAGTCTCCTAGCCAGGTCGTGCTCCGCATCGTGATCGCCCTGGTGGCGGCCTTCGCGGCGGGCTGCGGGGCAGACACATCCAGGCCCGCCCCAAGAGCCCGGCAGCCAGAGACCCTGATCACCCGCGATGTCCCCTCGGTCCTGCGCGACACGATCGGGGCCCAGACCGGTCTTTCTGGCGCTGAGCCCATCCTCGTCTCCGGCTACGGGCTCGTCGTGGGCCTCAATAACACCGGCAGCGGGGACATCCCCGGCCCCATCCGCGCGATCATGGAACGCGAAATGTCCCTGATGGGCATCGGCCGCGAACTCGGCGGCGCTTTCAAGGACATCACACCGGGCGAACTCCTGTCCGATCGCCGCACCGCCGTCGTCCTGGTCACCGCCGCCGTGCCCCCCGGCTCGCCCGCGGGCACGAAGTTTGATGTCCGCATCGATGCGCTTCCCGGAACCGCCACCACCAGCCTCGAGGGCGGCACCCTCTACACCACCAAGCTCTACCAGGGGCTGATCCGCCCGGCCGCGCCCGCTACCCAGGCCATTGCTCAGGCCAAGGGGCCGCTTTTCCTGAACCCCTACGCCGACCCCGCCATGGCCGGGCAGGACACCGTTTACCGCACCGTCGCTCGCGTGCTCGATGGCGGCATCGTCATGAAGCCGGGCCGCGTCATGCTCACCCTCGATGCCCCCTCCCACAGCCGCGTCCGAGCCATGGTCGACGCCATCAACACCCGCTTCCCCAGGCCCCGAGCCGAGTCCGATGTCGCTCGCGGAATGAACGAAGAACTCATCGAGATCAGCATCCCCCCCGTCTATCGCGCCGAGCCCGCCGAGTTCCTGCAAGTCCTCAGCCGAATCCGCGTCGACCAGTCCTTCCCGGAAGAAGCGGCCCGGCGCTACGTTGCCGCCCTCAAGGATCAGCCCGAACTTGCCGAGCCGCTCTCCCGATGCCTGCAGGCACTGGGCACCAAGGCCATCCCATTCGTCCGCGAGATGTACGCCTTCGGCGAGCTCCGCCCCCGCATGGCCGCCATTGAGGCGGGCGCCCGCCTGGGCGACATGACCGTCCAGCCCTACCTCCAGGAGCTTGTCCTGACCGGCGCCCCCGGAGCCCGCACCCGAGCCGTCAGGCTCATGGGCGAGCTCGGCATCGACCCCGAGATCAATGTCTTCCTGCGCGAAATGCTCGACGACCCCGAGATCGACATGCGCCTCGCCGCCTACGACACCCTGGCCAAGCGCAACGATCCGATCATCGACCGCCGCCGCATGGGTGGGAAGTTTGTCGTGGACATCGTGCCATCGGCCACCCCCATGGTCTACGCCACCCTCCAGCGCGAGCCCAAGGTCGTCATCTTCGGCGGCGATGTCGAGATCCGCAGGCCCTGCTTCGCCAGCGCCTGGAACGACCGCATGATGGTCTCGGCCGACAGCGATGCCTCCCCCGTCCGGGCCTTCTACCGCGATTACCGCACCGGCAAAACCTTCGTCGGCGAGATCCGGCCGCTCCTCTTCGAACTCGTCGAGTACATGGCCCACAAGACCACCCCTGAGGAGCCCGCCCCCGGCCTGGACCTCTCCTATTCCGAGGTCGTCGGTTCGCTCGCCATCCTGCTGCGCAAGGGCATCGCCCCGGCCCAGTTCATCCCGGAAAGCGACAAGCTCGAACTCGAACTCCTCCGCCTCCGCCAGACTGAGCAGGACCTCGAACGTCCCGAGTTCCCGGGCGACCTCCCCGATGCCATCGGGCCCGCCAGCCCCGATGGCACCAAGGGCCAGCCCCCCGCGGGCGAACGCCCCGAAGGCGCTGAGGCCGGCCCGACCCAACCCGCCGAGCCCGCCGCGCCCCCGAAGCAGCGCTATGTCGTCCCCCTCGGCCCGCCCCCCGGACAGCAAGCCGATCCCGCCGAGGATGAGTCAAAGCCCAAGTAAACCGCGCCGCCTACGGGATCTCCGTCACCCCAGCCGTCGCTTGCGGTCCGGGGTCGTCGATGCCCTCGGGACACCCTCGGTGGAAATCTCACGAAGCGCGTTGCTGTTTTGCCCGCTCTTGGGGATACTTCCTCAAAGATTGAAGTTTCCTTGTGTGCGACCGGCGATGTGGAACAACCCCGGTCGAGGAACAAACGGTCCGCGACGCTCCAACGCAGCGAGCATCGCGGGCAAGGGCCATGGATGGTCGCCCTCTCGGCGCTCGGATCGCGCGGCATGCAACGCCCGCGCGTGCGAACACCGCAGGGATCGGCAGGGAGGTCGCTCCGGATGATGCGTCTTGCCAAACTCACGCTCGCGGGGTTCAAGTCTTTCGCGGACCGCACCGAGTTCACCTTCGATTCGCCCATCACGGGCATCGTCGGCCCCAACGGTTGCGGAAAGAGCAACGTCGTCGACGCCATCAAGTGGGTCCTCGGTGAACGATCGGCCAAGAGCCTCCGCGGCAAGGAGATGATCGATGTCATCTTCAGCGGCTCGGCCGTCAGGCCGCCCCAGGGCATGGCCAGCGTCGTCCTGACCTTCGACAACCCCGAGCTCGACGAGTCCACCCTCGAAGCCCTCCGAGCCCGCGAGCTCCCCGCCGATGTCGCCGCCGAAGAGCAGGCCCTCGACGACGAGCCCGCCGAGGCCCAGACCATCATCAACCGCGGCGGCAACCGCCGCAGGCTCCTCCCCGTCGATACCGACGCCGTCGATGTCGAACGACGCCTCTACCGCGACGGCACGTCCCACTACCTCATCAACGGCAAGCGAGCACGCCTCCGCGACATCCGCGACCTCTTCCTCGATACCGGCGTCGGCGCCGATGCCTACTCCATCATCGAGCAGGGCAAGGTCGACCTGATGCTCATGTCCAACCCCGTCGAGCGCCGCACCTTCTTCGAGGAGGCCGCGGGCGTCTCACGCTTCAAGGTCCGCCGCGTCGAGTCCCAGCGCAAGCTCGAACGAGCCGAGACCAACCTCGTCCGCGTCCGCGAGCAGCTCGAATCCACCGAGCGCCGCCTCCGCCTCGTCAAGGGCCAGGCCGCCAAGGCCCGCCGGTTCGTCGAGCTCGACACCGAGCTCAAGGCCATCCGCGCCGCCCTCGCCTTCGAGAACTACGACGACCTCCGCCAGCGCCTCGACGGCCTCACCTCGCGCATCATGGACCTCGAAGGCGTCCGCGCCCAGGCCATGCGCGAGCTCGAAGAGACCGAGAACGCCCGCCAGTCCGCCGAGCTCGCACGCCACGATGTCGTCGAGAAGCAGCGCACCGCCGAACGCGAACGAGCCGCCGCCGACCACCGCGCCGCGCAGGCCCAGCAGCGCCGCACCATGACGCAGCGAGCCGCCGAAGAGTCGCGCCAGCAGGCCGCCGAGGAACAGCGCCGGCTCGAC
>JBIPMO010000040.1:0-15171 GCA_044369085.1 Phycisphaerales bacterium | reverse complement strand
CGCCTCCCTAGCTCAGTTGGTAGAGCAGCTGACTCTTAATCAGCGGGTCGAAGGTTCGAGTCCTTCGGGGGGCATTCACACCCGAGCCTGGGAAGTCGGGCTCGTTCGGTCGTTGCGGGCCGCGCACCCGCCGCGCACGCTCGAGCGGCTCCCGCCAACTCACTTTCCGCCGACGATTTCGCCTAGGCGGCGCTCGATCATCGCTCGCAGCACCTGTGCCGTGCGGTCGTAGGTCTCCTGCGGGCCGCCGATCGGGTCGGGAACATCCGCGCCGTCCGGGTCGAGCAGTTGCAATCGGTCGCCCAGGGTTGGGTCCATGCGTCTGAGCGCATCGACGTGGGCTCGCGTGAGCCCAAAGATGAACTCGGCATCACGGAGCATGTCGCGCGTGACGGGCATCGATCGGTGCGCTGCGGGGTCAATCCCCATGGCCCGGATCGCCGCGATTCCCTCGGGGGTGGCGTCCATGCCGAAGCCCGCCGACGTCCCGGCCGATTCGACCCGGGTCTCGATCCCGTCGGCGGGCGTCGGTCCCAGAAGGTGCCTGGCGATGGCCTGGGCCATCGGGCTGCGGCAGGTGTTGCCCGTGCACACGAAGAGGATCGTTCTGATCATCGCGCGCTCGACGACGCGCCTGGGCATCGCGCCCTCGCGGACCAGTTCGTAGCCGCCCGTGCGCGTCAGGCGGACCAGCGTGCTCTGCACGCCCTGCGTCGGCTGGCCATCGTCGATCACGGTGGCGATCGCTCGCATCCCGGCCTCGCCGAGCATGGCCCGAGCTTCATCCACGGTGCGAACGGGCTTGCGTCCGCCGCTTCCGGGCAGCGATGCGACGACCACGCCGATCCCGATGTCGCCGAGCAGTCGCTGAACGGCCGACCTGGCGGGGATGCGCAGCAGCACCTCGCCCTGCTCGTCGATCACGCCCGGATGCAGCCCCCCCGCCATTGCTCGCACCCGAGCGAGACCGGGCTCGTCCAACGCGGCGGCGATCGTCACCGGCCCGGGAGTCAGGCGAGCGATCACCCGTCGCTGCAGGCGAGTGCCCTGACCAGCGGGCCACAAGAGTGCCGCGGCGGCCTCGGCCGAATGCAGGTGCAGCGCGAGCGCCGATCGTGAGCCGCCCTTAAGAGCCCATAGCGCATCGAGCGCCCCCGGCGCGCGCGCCAAGGCCGCCACGCCGAACATGGTGTCGGTCGGCAGGACCACAAGTTTCCCTGTCCGCAGAGCATCGGCGGCCTGGGTGAGCAGCGAGTTGAGTTCGGCGGCCGAAGCGGCGTTGATCGTCGGTGCGTTCACGGGGGAAGTATGGGCGGCATGAGCGCGCAGATCAAATGGCCGATGGATCACGAGAACAGCCTCACTTTGCACCGCGTGTCCTGCATGCGAAGCGCAGCCGCCCATCATGTATCTCGACCCGCTCAACACTCACGCGGCGGCCATCGTCAAGGGTCGTGCTCGCGCTGACGCCACGGTCTCCGGCGATCAGGCCCCGCGCCAGCTCATCGGTGATGACGCCCGCCATCGCTCGGGCAGGCAGCGCGACAAGGCCGATGGTGACCCGAGCCGATCGGATCCGGATCTCCCCCGCTTCAACCGCGAGCTCGCCGGACGCGCCCAGAATCCTGCCGCCCGAGCCGCGCACGCCGATGAACACCCTTCCATCGGCGAATCGCACGCGCGGAAGGGTCCACGCATCTGGCCACCTCTCTCCGCGATTGGCGAGCCAGCTCGGAAGCCGCTCGGCGATCCACGCCGCTGCGTCCTCTTCCTTGATCTCGACGATCCAGGGCCCATCGCCCGAGCGCGGCTGAGAGAGCGCCGACGCCGCGCCGCGTTCCAGGGCCTCGGCCCGCTCGACCGCGACTTGCGCGTCCGCGATCACCGCCGCTCGCGAATAGGCGGCTGGTTCGCAGCGGACGAGCAGCCATGTCGCCGCGCCGATCACGGAAACGACACCGATCCCGATCAGGAGGGCCCCGACCGCGAGGCGTCTCAGCCCCACTTGCGCACCACGATGGTGTCGTTCTGCCCGCCGAAGCCGAAGGAGTTGCTCATCGCCACCTCGACCCCGCCCGATCCGCGGAGATCGCGCGAGGTGTTGGGCACGTAATCAAGGTCGCACGCCGGGTCGGGGTTCTTGAGGTTGATCGTCGGCGGGACGAAGCCCGTCTCGATCGCCTTGATGCAGGTGATCATCTCGACCGCTCCCGCGGCCTGGATCAGGTGCCCCATCATGCTCTTGATCGAGCTGAACGGCACGCGCGGCGCCAGCGGGCCGAAGAGTTTCTTCACCGCCTTGGTCTCGATCGAATCGTTCTCTTTCGTCCCAGTGCCGTGGGCCGAAAGGTACTGCACCGGCGCGCGGCCGCGCGAGTCCGGGCTGGTCGGGTCGATGCCCGCCTGGGTCAGGGCCTCCCTCATCGCGGCGACGGCGCCGAGCCCCTCGGGCTGAATGTCGGTGATGCGGTAGGCATCGGCCGACGAGCCATAACCGACCACCTCGCAGAGCGGCCTGGCCCCGCGGCGTTCGGCGTGCTCGGCGGCCTCCAGGATCAGGATCCCAGCGCCCTCGCCCATCACAAAGCCATCGCGGGTCGCATCGAAGGGGCGAGCCGCTGTCTCCGGCGAATCGTTGCGGCGGCTCATCGCTGTCAAACGGATGAAGCCGGTCATGCCCAGAGGATGGATCATGCTGTGGGCACCGCCCGCGATCATGACGTCCGCATCGCCGCGGCGGATGATCTCGAAGGCCTCGCCCATGGCCTGCGTGCTCGCCGCGCAGGCGGTCATGCAGTTGAATGAAGGCCCGCGGGCACCGAAGCACTCGGCCACGTGCGTGACCGCCATCTGCGGCTCCTGCTCGAGCTCGCGGTGTGGGTCCAGTCGCCGGGCGGCCTCGTGGGCCCACTTCACCTCATCCAGTCGCTTGTTGTCGGCATCCCAACCGGCGATGTTCGACGCCGCGAAGTTCTCAAAGTCGAGGATCCCTTCGCCGGCACCGAGATACACGCCGAGCCGCCGCCCCACGAGGCCGGACTGCTTCCACGCCTGTGCCGCGGCCCCGAGCGCAAAGAGCGAGTTCCGGTGCGCGTGCTGGTGCGGGGCGCGCTCGGCCACAAAGTGCGACAAATCAAACCCGCGTACCTCGGCGGCAAAGTTCGTCGCGAAGGTGCCGGCAGGGAAGTGCGTGACTGGTCCGACCGCCGAATGACCGGCGATCAGCTTCGTCCAGACCGAGGGCACATCGCTGCCCAGAGGAGTGACCCAGCCCACCCCTGTCACAACGACGCGGCGGGAGTCCGGACGCGATGCTTTAGCCACGGTGATCCTCGTAGTCGTCGTGCGCGTCGGGGTGCCCCTTGAGCGATTCGAGCTTGTCGGGGTTCAGCACGCGCACCAGCCCGCCATCCTTCAGCCGCCGGCGGTGGAAGTTGATGATCAGGCCCAGCTCGAGGTCCGCCGCTCGAAGCTGCGAGCGCAGAGCCGTTCGTTCAAAGCCGCCGACTTCCTCGGGATCGGTCATCACCTGCACGACGAAACGGCCGTCGACAAAGAGCGAGACGGTGTGCTTGCCCACCTCGGCGTTCTTGTACTTGACCGGGAAGGCGTGGTTCACCACGTGCTTGACGCCCAGATCGGTCAGGTCCTTCGACAGGGCCTTGGTGTAAACATCGCGGTCGAAGCCGGGCCCCATCGCGGTGTGGATCTCGATCGCGCACCCGATGACCTTGCGGCTGACCTCGGTCAGTGCCGGGTCCAGGTCTTCGTTGCGGACGGGGGGTCGACGCTCGTGGTCATCTCGACGCATGGCTAGGTCTCCGTAGAACACGGTTGCGATACCGATCGGCTCGCCGCCGATCACCGGTGGCCGGCGGGGGAGGTATAGGGTAGCCGACCAAACCCGTCCGGAACAGTCGGCGGCACGCCCCGCTGGCCGTCAACGCTGCTGCCGATCCGCCCAACTACACTCCGGGCATGATCGAAACCCTTCCGCTCGGCGCATCCGGCCTTCGCGTGTCCCAGATGGGCCTCGGCTGCATGGGGATGACGGACTTCTACGGCGCACCGGACGATGAGGAATCGCTCGCGACGTTCCGCCGAGCGGTCGAGCTGGGCATCAACTTCTTCGACACCGCCGATGTCTACGGCCCGCACACGAACGAGGTGCTGGTTGGACGGGCCGTGAAGTCGCTGCCGCCATCGGTGGCGCGGCGCGATGACCTGGTCATCGCGACCAAGTTCGGCCTGATCCGCGATGCCGACAAGAAGTGGATCGGCACACGCGGCGATGCGGCGTACATCAGGCAGGCCTGCGACGCCTCGCTCGCCCGCCTGGGCCTGGATCACATCGACCTGTACTACCAGCACCGCGTCGATGCCAACGTGCCGATCGAGGAGACCATCGGCGCGATGGCCGAGCTCGTGCGCGCTGGCAAGGTCAAGGCGATCGGCCTCTCCGAGGCCGGGCCCGCGACCATCCGCCGGGCCCACGCCGTGCATCCGGTCGTCGCTCTCCAGACCGAGTACTCGCTGTGGTCCCGCGATGCCGAGGAGACTTCGCTGCCGGTTTGCCGCGAGCTGGGGATCACGTTCGTCGCATACAGCCCGCTGGGCCGCGGGATGCTGACAGCGTCGCTGACCTCCAGCGAGTTCCAGCCCGGCGATGCGCGCCTGGCCCACCCGCGCTTTCAGGGCGAGAACTTCCAGCACAACCTGCGCCTGGCCGCGATGATCGAGGAGTTCGCCCGCGCCAAGGGCTGCACGGCGGCCCAGCTCGCCCTCGCATGGGTGACCACCCAGAACGAAGAATCAGCCACGGGCGAGGCGCCGGCCGCGGCCCGGGGGTTCGGCATCGTCCCGATCCCGGGCACCAAGCGGCGCACATGGCTCGAGCAGAACGTCGATGCACTCCGGGTGCGCCTGTCACCCGGCGACCTCTCGACCCTCGACCGCATCTTCGCGCCTGGCGTCGCCTCCGGGACCCGCTACCCCGAAGGACGGATGAAGGAACTCGGACGATGAAGCGCGACCACTCAACGAAAAACCCACGGATTGCTGTCCGTGGGCTCGTGGGTTCGAGGGTTTGAATCTCGATCAATCCTCCGGCACGTGATCGCTGGTGACGATCTCCCGGAACTTCGCTCGCAGCTTCTTGGTGACCGGGCCTTCGCCGGACGAGATCTTCTTGTCGCCGACCTGGGTGACGGAGATGATCTCGGCCGCCGAACCGGTCAGGAACATCTCATCGGCGGACAGCACATCCTCGACCTTCAGCCGCTTCTCGGTGATCTTGGTCCCCGTCGCCGGGCAGAGCGTCCGCATCACGAACTCGCGGGTGATGCCGTCGAGCATGCCGACATCCAGCGGCGATGTGAAAACCTCGCCGCCCTTGATGATGAACAGGTTGTCGCCGGTGCACTCGCCGACGTACCCGTCGATGCTGAGCATGATGGCTTCGAGGCAGCCCGCATCGATCGCCTCGCACTTGGCGAGGATGTTGTTGAGGTAGTTCAGGGTCTTGAGCGATGGGTCCAGGCACGCCGTCGGGGTCCGCGGCCGCTTGGCGATCACGACCTTCATGCCCTCGGCGTACAGCTCGGGCGGGTAGAGCGAGATCTGGTCGGCGATGACGATCATGCTCGGCTTGGGGCACTTGCGCGGGTCGAGGCCAAGCGTGCCCACACCGCGCGAAAAGATCAGACGGATGTAGCCCTCGCTGAGCCCGTTGGTCGCGATGCACTCGCGCATGGCCCGGACGCACTCGTTGCGGTCCCACGGCATCTTCATCCGCAGACGCTCGGCGTTGCGATAGATGCGGTTCATGTGCTGCTCGCACTTGAAGATCCTGCCCTTGTAGACGCGGATCCCCTCGAAGCAGCCGTCGCCGTAGAGGAACCCGTGGTCCCAGACCGAGACCTTCGCATCCTTCTTGGCCATCAGCTCGCCGTCGATCCAGACGTAGGGGCGTCCGGCGGGGTCCAGCGACTGCTGCGCCGCGGCGCCGTGTGAAGCGGTGCGTGCATGGGAAGCTGCTGGTGCGGTGGTCATCGAATCGCCTCCTTGTCGGGCATGGAACGGCCTCTTCGGCGAAGCCGAGGAGGAGTATAGGGTGACGAGCCCGACGAGTCCCTCCGCGGAAGCCGCCGGCCGCCCTCGGCACCAAAACGCCCGGGATTCAGCCTCCGATGACCGCGTCCATCTCGATCTCGATCAGCGCTCCCGCGAGCGTGAACCGGCCGACCTCGATCATCGAACTCGCCGGGCGGATGGCCGTGAAGAACTCCCCGTGCGCCCGCGCAACCGCCTCGAAATCATCGATGTCCCGGACGAACAGGCGGGTGCGGACCACATCCTTAAGGCCGGCCCCGGCCTGGGCGAGCGCGCGCTCGATCTTCTGGATCGCGTACTTCGTCTGGGCGTACGCATCCCCGGGCCCCTGGAGCAATCCCTGCTCGTCCGCCGCGATCGTTCCCGCGACGAACACCATGTTGCCGACGCGCACGGCCCGCGAGTACCCGACCTTGGGCTCCCAGGGCGAGCCGCTGCTGATCAGTTGACGTTCCATTGGTGCCCGACCCTTTCTGGTGCTCAGCCGTGCCTGGTTTCCGCCGTGTAGTTCGGCGATTCCTTGGTGATCTTGATGTCGTGGGGATGGCTCTCGATGACGCTGGCGCGGCTGACCTTGACGAACCGCGCATCGTGCCGCAGCTCATCGATGGTCCTGCAGCCGGTGTACCCCATGGCGCTGCGAACGCCGCCGACCATCTGGTAGACGAACTCGGCCAGCCCGCCGCGGTAGGGCACGAGCCCCTCGACCCCCTCGGGGACGAACTTGATCCGCGCGAGCTCGCTCTTGTTCTTGTCCAGCTTGTCGCCCTGCATGTAGCGATCGGCCGAGCCCGCGAACATCGCCCCCTCGCTGCCCATGCCGCGATAGGTCTTGTAGCGGCGCCCTTCGGAGATGACGACCTCGCCAGGAGACTCATCCAGCCCGGCGAAGAGGCCGCCCATCATCACCGTGCTCGCGCCGGCGGCCAAGGCCTTGGCGATGTCCCCCGACTGGCGGATCCCGCCGTCAGCGATCACCGGGATGCCGGCCTTCTCGCACACGGAGACCGCGCCCATCACCGCCGTGATCTGCGGCACGCCCACGCCGGTCACGATCCGCGTCGTGCAGATCGACCCCGGGCCAATCCCGACCTTCACAGCGTCGGCCCCGGCGTCCATCAGCGCCTTGGCGCCATCGGCGGTGCCGACGTTGCCGCCGATCACTTCGATGTTGTAGCGCTTCTTCACCTCGCGGATGGTGGCGAGCACGTTCTGCGAGTGCCCGTGCGCCGTGTCGACGATGATGACATCGACATCCGCCGCGATCAGCCGCTCGACGCGGTCGTACTGCAGCACCCCGACCGCCGCGCCGCAGCGCAGGCGACCGCGCTGGTCCTTGCAGGCCTTGGGGTAGCGACGCTGCTGGTCGATGTCTCGGATCGTGATGAGCCCGGCGAGCACCCCCGACCCGTCAACGAGCAGCAGCTTCTTGACCTTGCCGCGGTTGAGCATCTGAACCGCGTCGGTCAGCTTGGTGTCGGGCGCGGCGGTGACCAGGTTCCTGGATGTCATCACATCGCGGACCTTCAGGTCGTCGCCGCTCGTGAACTTGAGGTCGCGCCCCGTCAGGATCCCCAGCAGCTTGCCCTTGACGCGCTGCCCGCACACCCCACCCTCGACCACCGGCATGCCCGAGATGCTCGACTCGAACATCGTCCGCCGGACCGCGCCGATGGTCTCGTCGGGCCCGACCGTCAGCGGGTCGGCGATCACGCCGTGCTCGGAACGCTTCACCTTCGTGACCTCGCGGGCCTGGGCCTCGGCGGGCAGGTTCTTGTGGATGATCCCGATGCCCCCCTCCTGCGCCAGCGCGATCGCCAGGCGCGACTCGGTCACCGTGTCCATCGGGGCTGAGACCAAGGGAATCCCAAGAGAGATCCCGCGCGTCAGACGGGTGGTCAGGTCCGCATCGCCGGGCGTCACCACCGAGTGGCGCGGCACCAGCAACACATCATCGAACGTGATCGCATCCCCAAGAAACTTCTCGGCCAGCGGGTGTGGGTGGGCTTCCATGTGCCGATGATGCATACCGGGCCCGATGCTGTCAATAGGCCGCAAAAACAAGCGGGCCCCGACGATCGCCGGGGCCCGCGCACACATTCGATCAATCGATGGCGCTCGCTCAGGGCTTGGCGGGCGCGGCCGGCGCCGCGGGGGCGGCCGGGGCGGCCTGGCTCTCCTTGAGCTTCTTGACATCCTCGGGCATCGTGAAGGTGTCGGCGGGCAGATCGACGTTCTGCTTGACTTCGGTGAGCGTCAGCGTGCCGCTCATCCCGCCCTGGGACATCTGGGTCTTGTAGGGCACCTTGACGCCGTCGAGGTCGCGGTAGTCCTGGAACACCGTCTCGACGGGCACCTCGCCCATCTGCGACTGCTGGACGATCGACATCTTGACGCGCAGCCCCGACTCCTTGTCGAACCAGTGCGTCATCTTCGAATCGTTGGCCGACACCGTCTCGACCTTGTACGCGGGCTTGCCGTCAACCTCGTCGACGCTCAGCACCGTGACGGTCTTGTAGAGCTTCTCCCACTCGAGGTCGGCGTTGAACGTCGCATCGCGGAGCTGATTCTCGAGCTCTTTGCCGTCGAGCAGGCGTGTGCCCATCGCGTCCGAAACCTGCCAGACGTTGGTGCCGTCGGACCCGGTCTTCATCGTCAGCATGTTGGGGATCGACATGACCGAGGTCATCAGGTTCGGGGCGGCCGTGGTCGACTCGATCTGCGCCTTGATGCCCTGCGCGGGGAACTCGAGTTCGCCCTTGGAAACGCGGTTCTTGATCTTCATCAGCGCTTCGCGGCCGCCGGAGGCCACGATGTTCTTCTCCATGATCTCCTTGCCCGAGGGCAGGTTCTCGGCGGCGGCGGCGGGCTTGGCATCCTCGCGCGCCAGCAGAACGGGCGTCGCGCCGCCACACACAACCGTCGCAGCGCACACGAGCCACCAGGCAGAAGTCTTCCGTTTCATTGCGATCGTTTCCTTAAGAGTTCAGGTCTTGTTCGGTGATGCGGGCCACAGAGCATACCGTCGAAACGGCCACTGGTTGGGCGCGCATCGGCGGACGCCCGCGGGCCTTTAGTTTGCCCTTTGGGACATGATCCACCGTTCCGCCGCCTCGATCACTGGATCACGCCCGGCGCGCAGGGCGGCCGGATCAAGGGGAATCGCCTCATCCGGCGTCACGCCGTGCGCTTCCAGCGCCACCCCGTCGGCCGAGACGTAGTTGGCCTGGGCGTACTGGAACCCATCGCCGTTCGGCAGCGTCACGACCACCGAGGGCAGCGCCATCCCCGGGGTGCTGGCCCCGAAAACCCTGGCACGCCCGATGTCCTGCAGACCTCCCGCCATGATCTCGCTCGTCGACATCGACATCTCATCGACGAGCACCGCGACCGGCCCCTTGAACGGCCGAACCTGCGGGTTGAGGACGAAGCTCAGGTTCATCGTGCGCGTGCTCATGGTGCCGAGCTTCAGATTCGGCTTGTCGACGAGCCAGTTGCCCATCCCCATGGCCATTGCGCCGATCCCGCCCGGATTGCCGCGCAGATCGACGATCAGCCCGGGCGCGTTCGACCCGCCGAACTCCTGAACCCGCTCGCCGAACCACGTCACAAGCTTGGGATCCATGTACACCGAGAAGGCGATGTACCCGACGCCCGAGGGCAGCGTCCTTGCGTCTTTGGTGAGGTAGTAGTCCGGCAGCGCGAGCGCTGTCACCGTCGCGCCGATCGGTGGTTCGAGCGCCAACGTCACCGCCCGCGTCCGCTTGCCATCGTGGAGGCGTAGCTCCTTCTGCCCGCCGAGCCTGCCGGCCAGACGCGAGTTCAGCATCACCCCAGCCATGCCGTCGCGCTTGAGCTGACCCGCGTACGCCTTGTCCACCTCCGCGAGCAGCGGCGCCACCGGCTGCTTGCCGATCTGATCGATGCGCCAGCCCGGCTTGATCCCGGCCTTGTCGGCCGATGACCCCGCATCGACACGGAACACCCAGGCGCTCTTGCCGTCGGATCTCGCGTGGATCCCGGTGACCCCCGATCCTTCGGGCCCGCGCTCGCCGTCTTCGTTCGCTGAGATCTTCCCGTACTCCTCGCTCGAGATCACGCCGAAGTGCGACTGCCGCAGTTCGGCGATCGCGCCGTTCATCGCGTTGCGGGCCTCATCGCGCGTAGTCGCGGCCTCCACCTGCGGGCGGTACTTCTCGCGGACGGCGTTCCAGTCCGTCCCGTTGTAGGTCGGGTCGAAGTGCCGGTCGCGGATCGTCTCCCACACCTGATCGAACGACTTGATCGCCAGTTCCTTCTCCTCGGCCGTCATCGGAGCGGGCGGTGCCTCGGCGTGCCCGGACCCCGTGGCGCAGCCCCCGATCAGGACCGCCACGGGGAGTGCGATGAGCGCGAACCAGCCACGAAGTTGCATGCGGAGGCCTCCTTGGATCGTTGTCGAGGTCGGAGCGTAACCGAAGCACGTACCGCCCCGAGGCGAAGGAGATGCGGCCTGTTCCTCATCACGAGACGCCGGATCACCATCCTGGGATGCACACCGCCGCCACGAGGAGCGCGGCGATCGTCACCGCGAACATCGTTTTGAACACGGTGGCCAGCAGCCGCCCCACGAACGCCCCGGCCGCGACCTTGCCCGCCGCGTCGGCGTTGCGGCGGTGCTCGATCGTCAGTTCCATCGCTGCCGCGCCGATCCCCGCTCCCAGCGATGCGCCAAGGAGCGTCCCCACGATCGGAATCAGGATGACAACCGTGCCGACGAGCCCGCCGACAAGCCCGCCGATGACCGCGCCGACCGCGGCCCGCTTCGATCCGCCCGCCCGCTTGGCCCCCACCGCTCCGGCCGCGAACTCGACCACCTCGGCCAGCACGCACAGGACCGCCGAGGTGATCAGCACCCCGTTACCAAGCAGTTCGGGCCGCCACAGCTCGATGCCCAGAGCGGCCAGAAGCATGATCCACGTGCCCGGAAGCCCGAGCAGCGTGAGCAGCACGCCCAGAGTGCACACGATCCCCAGGATGACTCCGGCGGTGATGTTCACGGTTCGGATCGATCCAAGCTGCAAAGCTCCGAGCCCCGATCGGTCGATCGAAGCCTCGGACCTCCGAGCCCGTCAGAGTGCGGCTCGATCACGCCTTCGGCGCGCCTTCTTCGGATCTTTGATCCGCGGATTCCGCCGCCTCTTGGCCGTTCTCGGTCGCGGACTCTTCCTCGGGCTTTGCATCTTCCGCGGGGTCGTAGCCCGGCCTGAGCTTCCGCATCTCCTCGATCCAGTCTTCAAGAGGCGAGTAGCGCAGCAGGTCGAACTTCTGCTCGCCATCAAAGCCGTTGATGTTCATGTAGATGAAGAACTTGTGCCAGTCGCGTTTGTCGACATCGGTGATGTCCGCGGGGATGAACGACTTGCCGTCCGGCAGCGTGAGACGGTTGGATTCGGGATCGAACCTGAAGCGAGTGCCCTTGCACCGCAGCAGGAAGTACACCATCCAGATGCTCCCGCCGAATCCGATGGCAGCGAAGAGCCACTGCAGCGGGATGTCGTACGCCGCAAGCGGCTTGGGTGAGTTCGCGTTCGCCAGCTCCTGCTTGAGAAGCTCCCGGGTTGCGACGGGGTCGGCAAAGGTCGTGACCATGATGTTGGTCGCGCTGGGCGCGGCCGGCTGGCCAACCGAGTTGGCCTTCGTGATCGACCTGAGGCTCGCGATCCGCGATAGCGACTCAAGCCACTGCTTGCGGGCCCCCTCGATGCTGGTCGGGTCCAGGTCCCGCTTCTGCCCGAGGTCTTTCAGGGCCGCCGCCGGGTCCGCGACGGATGCATCGCGCATGATCGCCCCCGAGTCGGCCAGCCTGTCCAGGTAGTCCTTGAGCATGAACTGCACATGGTGCCGGCCGCTGCGGGGGTAGAGCCACACCGCGTCCATCGTGCCCCATACGCCCAGGATCACCAGGGCGAGCAGGAAGATGCTCATCTTCGTGACCCATTTGCGGTTGAGCGTCGTCGTCAGAATCTGGCTTTCGGACATGGGTTCTCCGTCCGGTGATAGTGGTCGATCGTTCCCCGCGGTCGCCCCGTCGCCGGGTGCCTAATGAGTATCGTCCAGACGGGCCAAGGCGTTCTCCCACCAAGCCGCGGCCCACATCCGCCCCTCTTCCGTCCGCATCAGCCCGGAATAGCCACCATCACCCACCGCACGAAGCGGGATCTTGGGCAGCGACCCGGACGGCTTGTTGACTGCCCAGTTCAGCCAACGCTCGTGCAGCAATCGAGCACGCTCGCCAGCGCCAAGCCACTGCTCTGCCCTCTGAAAGAATCCCGACACCCGGCCACCTCCGGTATGGCGTGCGAAAGGGGGATCATAGCGTCCTGACGGGGCCCGAACGCCACCGACCTGCCTGCCTGCACGCCTCGACCGACGCCCGGAAACGGGGTATTCGCTGATTCTGATTGCAACAGCGGCCGGTTCAAACGGAATATGATGGACTGGCACGCTCGTTCGCAGCGTGTACCGCCCTTTCTGGAGTGAACAACAATGTTCGTCCGCGTGGATCGTGACCAACCCGTCCGCAACCGCCGTCTCGCGGCTCTTTTGGCCGCTGGGCTGGCGATCTCGGGCATGGCCGCCTCCGGCTGCAGCAACGCCGGCGAGGGTGCCCTGTCGGGCGCTGGGCTGGGTGCTCTGGCCGGACTGGGCATCGGCTCGCTGACCGGCTCGGCCGGTGCGGGCGCTGCCATCGGCGCCATCGCAGGTGGCCTTGGCGGCGCTGTCATCGGCGACCAGAACGAGCGCCGCGACCGCCGTGATCGCCATCACGACGACTGGTAAGCCAAACACAGCCCTGCTTTCCGGGGTATCCCAATCTGACCGACTCGATCGAGCCGCCTCGGTGATCCCACCGAGGCGGCTTTCGTTGTGCAATGCCGGCTCTGCGGCCGCACCCGCTATCCTCCAGCCATGGCCCAGACCCTATCTGTTGCAACGACCGAGTTCGAGCGGGTCGACCGCTGCGCAACCCTCGACCACCGCCCGCGCGTCCTGCTCGGCAAGATGGGTCTGGACGGCCACGATCGCGGGGTGAAGGTCATCGCCCGGGCGCTCCGCGACTCGGGAGTCCACGTTATCTACAGCGGGCTGTGGCAGACGCCCCGGTCGCTCGCCGTTTCGGCACGCGATGAAGACTGCGATGTGATCGCAGCATCGATGATGTCCAACAGCCACCTGGTCCTGGGCCCGCGACTGGTTGAAGGGCTGCGCGACATGGGCCGCGCCAACATCCCGGTGCATATGGGAGGGATCCTCCCGCAGAACGACATCCCGGCGCTGCTCGCCGCGGGGATCAAGAAGTGTTTCACGACGGGCGTCGGGCTGCTCGACATCGTCGACGCCGCTCGGAGCGAGGTCGGCCCGCTCGACCAGCGGATCCCCGGCGGCCACGCCACCGCCCAGCTGGCGCGCGACATCTCGCTGGCGCACCTCAATCGACCGGTTCGCACAGAAGCACGCCGGCGCCGTCCCGCCCGCGTGATCGGCATCACCGGATCCCCCGGCGCCGGCAAGAGCACGCTCGTCGCCGCGTTGTGCGCCGAGCACGCCCGCCGTGCCGAGCAGAAGCCCGCGCTCGGCCGCGTCGCCGTCGTCGCCTTTGACCCGATGTCGCCCATCACCAACGGCGCCCTGCTCGGCGACCGGCTGCGCGTCGACTTTAACCGGCTCGAAGACCAGGTTTACTACAGGTCGCTGGCCATCAGCGGCGAGGACTACCACGCCCTGGACGACATCCTTCAGCTCATCGGCGGTTCCTACGACCAAGGCCCGCTGGCCTACGACACGGTCTTCGTCGAGACCGTCGGCGCGGGCCAGAACGAGACACGCATCCGCGGGCACGTCGACCGCACCGCCGTCGTGCTCGTCCCGGGCATGGGCGACGCCGTCCAGATGGACAAGGCGGGCATCCTTGAGATCGCCTCGCTCTTCGTCTGCAACAAGGCCGATCACCACGGCCAGAACGAGCTGATGCGCGACCTCCGCGAAATCGCGGGCCGCCGCCAGGTCATCGAGACCGTCGCCACCCAGGGCAAGGGAATCACCGAGCTCTACGATGCACTGATGGCGTGATCGATGTCGCGGGACACGGAGTCAGGCCATGCGCGTGCTGGTGCTTCACACACTTCTGAGCGACGACGCCAACGCGGCTGACACCGATGCTCTCGTGCAGGCTCGTTCCGTCGCCACATCACTGCGAGAACTGGGGCACGAGCCGTTCATCTGCCCGATGCCGCAACTCGACCATGAGCTTAGGGCACTTCTGGGCGAGCAGGAGCCCGACATCATCTTCAACCTCGTCGAGTCGATGAGCGGATCGGACTCCTTGGCGAGCATCGCCATCATGCGATACATGCTGCACGACGTTGCCTTCACCGGCGCTTCAGCCAAGCAGACGAACCTGACCAACGAGAAGGTGTCCCTGAAGCATCGGTTGGTCGAGCTCGGGTTGCCCACGCCGCGCTGGTTTGACCCGCAGGGGAGCGCCCCCACTCCCGCCGCGTCGGTTGCACGATATCCCGGCGCGTTCATCGTCAAGCCGGCATCAACCCACGCCTCGTGCGGCATCGACGATGCGAGCGTGATCCGCGCCGACAACCCTTCGACCCTTCGCGACGCGATCAATGCCCGCAACCCGAGCGGGTCCGAGCTTTCGCGCTACTTCGCTGAAGAGTTCATCGAAGGTCGCGAGTTCAACCTGTCGATCTGCCCGGCGCCAACACTCGACGAACCGAGCGGCTTCGAGATCCTCCCTCCGGCCGAGATCCTCTTCGAGGGCTATCCGGCCGACAAGCCGCGCATCGTCGGGTACGCAGCGAAGTGGGAGGAAGGTTCGTTCGAGTTCACGCACACACCGCGGCGATTCGAGTTCCCTCCAGACGATGCGTCGCTGATCGAACGTCTCACAACGATCGCCCGCGACTGCTGGATCACGCTCGACATGGATGGGTACGGGCGCATCGACTTCCGCGTCGGCGCCGATGGCCAGCCGATGATCCTCGAGATCAACACCAACCCGTG
>JBIPMO010000378.1:0-2694 GCA_044369085.1 Phycisphaerales bacterium | reverse complement strand
GTAGAAGAGGGAGTAGGCGGGGTTGGGGTTTGGGGTTCGGGTGACAGACAGAAAGCTGAGTTAGAGGATGACGCCCTCGGGCATGGGCATGCCGAGGGAGAGGTTCATGTCCTGGAGCTTCTTCTTGACTTCGCGGAGCGAGGTCTTGCCGAAGGAGCGGACCTTGAGGAGGTCGGCATCCGTCTTGCTGACGAGCTGGCCGACGGTGGCGATCTTGGCGGACTCGAGGCAGTTGCTGGCACGGACCGAGAGCTCGAGCTCGGTGATGGGCATGTTGAGCTTGCGGACGAGTTCGTCATCGACGCTCGCGGCGGCGGCGGCGGACTCCGAGACGCGGGTGGTGCCCGCTTCGAAGTACTGGACGAAGGGGTTGAGGTGCTTGCGGAGGATCTTGCCCGCCTCGACGATGGCCATCTCGGGGGTGGTGGTGCCGTTGGTCCAGACCTCGAGGGTGAGCTTGTCGAAGTTGGTCTTCTGGCCGACGCGGGTGTCTTCGACCTTGTAGCGGACGCGCTGGACGGGGGAGAAGAGGGCATCGACGGGGATGAGGCCGATCTCCTGATCTTCCTGGTCGGCGTACTGCTCGGCGGCGGGGACGTAGCCGCGGCCCTTGCCCACGCGGAGCTCCATCTCGAAATCGACGGGCTCGGTGAGGGTGGCGATGACGAGGTCTTTGTTGATGATGGTGACGGCGGTGTCGGCCTCGATGAGGTCGGCGGTGACATCGCCGGGGCCGGTGGCGGCCAGGCGCATGGTGCGCGGCTCGTCGCCCTCCATCTTCACGATGAGGTTCTTGACGTTGAGGATGATGTCGGTGACATCCTCGAGGACGCCGGGGAGGCTGCTGAACTCGTGCTGCGCGCCGGCGATCTTGACGGCGGTGACGGCGGCGCCTTCCAGGGAGGAGAGGAGGACGCGGCGGAGGGAGTTGCCGATCGTGGTGCCGAACCCGCGTTCGAAGGGCTCGATGACAAAGCGCCCGTAGTTGTCGGCGGTGAACCGACTCTCGGGCATCATGCGATTGGGAAGTTCGAGGCCGCGCCAACGGACACGCATGCTGAGATCTCCATGATGGCTCCGGCAGGGGCTCATCGTGGTGCTGAACGGTCGATGCTCGGGGCCCGCGTGGTTCAAATCGGGAGGGCGTGCACGCTGCCGGGCGGGCGACGCTCCCTGCTGAGACCGAGCGGGGGGTGCGGCGGGAGAATCGGAGGGATGATCGGCAGCGCGCACCCGGCGCTGCGGTTCCCGGGGGATCGAATGAAGATCAGACGCGACGGCGCTTGCGGGGGCGGCAGCCGTTGTGGGGGACGGGGGTGTGGTCTTCCAGAGCGGTGACCTTCATGCCCGACGAGACGAGGCCGTTGATGGCGGACTCGCGGCCGGAGCCGGCGCCCTTGATGCGGACCTCAAGCTCGACGACGCCGAGCTTGCGGGCCTTCTGGCCCGAGCTCTCGCCCGCGCGGGTGGCGGCGAACGGTGTGCTCTTGCGGGCGCCCTTGAAGCCCATGGTGCCCGCGGAGTCCCAGCAGAGGGTCTCGCCGTTGGTATCGGTGATGGTGACGATGGTGTTGTTGAACGAGGCCTTGACGTGGGCGATGCCGCGGACGACGTTCTTGCGGATCTTCTTCTGCTTGGACATTGGACGATGGTTCCTGTTGGCCCGGGTGTTCGGCGGCTGCCGGATCGGGCGGGTGGGGGAGACGTGAATCGGGTTTCGGGCTTGGGGTTTCGGGTTTGGGCCAGGAGTCGGAGACCAGATTGATGTTCTGGCCTGATGCCTGATCCCTGATCCCTGATGCCTGCCTTAGCCCTTGACGCCCTTCTTGCCGGCGACGGTCTTCTTCTTGCCCTTGCGGGTGCGAGCGTTGGAGCGGGTGCGCTGGCCGCGGGTGGGGAGGCCCTTGCGGTGGCGCTCGCCGCGGTAGGAGCGGATCTCCTTGAGGCGCTGGATGTTCTGCTGGGTCTGGCGGCGCAGCCCGCCCTCGACCAGGTATTCGGCGTCGATGAGGGCGGCGATCGAGGCGATCTCCTGCTCGCTCAGTTCGCTCGCGCGCTTGGTCAGCTCAACGCTGCAACGTTCGAGGATGATGTCCGCGTTGGTGGGCCCGATGCCGTGGATGTAGCGCAGGGCGTAGCGGATGGGCTTCTTGTCCGGGATATCGACACCGACGATACGAGGCATGTTCTGTGACTCCGGGGGAGTGGTGTTTCGGTGAGAGAAGTGCTCGCGTGGACGATCAGCCCTGGACCTGCTTGTGCTTCGGATCGGACTTGCAGATGACGCGGACTCGGCCCTTGCGGCGGATGATCTTGCACGAGCCGCAGATTCGCTTGACGGAAGACCTGACCTTCATGACGCTCGTCCTGACCCGGCGGGATCGCCGGCTTCGATGGCGTAGCCGCGACGTGAGGGTGTCGTGGCGATTCGATTCGATGTCCGCCAGCGCGACCTTCGCGCGGCGTCCGGCGTGATGCCGACTGTCGTGATGCCCACCCCCGCCGAGCCATGGGCAAAGCGGGAGGGAGAGTGTAGCAAGGCGAAACGGAGTTTGCTTGAGAACTGCCGGAGCGGAAATCCCGGGCTGGCGATTCGAGAGTCGGGATCCAGGCCCGGGCGGCATCTCCACCAGAGTGGCCCGCAGGGGGGCAGAATGGCCAGCGGGCGGGGCCCGCAATTACGTTCGTTCAATA
>JBIPMO010000043.1:0-14677 GCA_044369085.1 Phycisphaerales bacterium | reverse complement strand
GATGCGACGCTCGCTGCGAGCGAGCTGACGAGCGATGAAGTCGTATCGCCGCTGCTCCTGTTCGAGTTCGGCGAGCTCGAGCGTGCCCTTGGGGGTTTCCTTGCCCGTGGGCACCCACTCGCCGGTCTCAAGGCGCTTGCGGATCGCCTCGGTCGCCGCCGAGAGCTGGGAATCTTTCAGGTAATCGAGGATCCACTGCGGATCGGACCAGTTCTTTTCAGATTCCGGTGCCGGGGCGTCTTTGCGGATGACCTCTTCCTGCCGGCGGACCCGGAGCATCTCGCGGATCTGATCGTCGGCCATGGGGACGTAGAAGCCGGGCGTCGGGTCGACGCCCCACTCCGCCGAGTCGTCGGTGCGCTGGATGCAGCGCCCGCTCGGCAGGTAGTAGTACTGCTCGGTGACCTTGAGCTGGCCCGCTCCGGAGGGGAGGCGGTAGAGCGTCTGCACGATCCCCTTGCCGAAGGAGCGTTCGCCCAGAGCGATGGCCCGGTTGTTGTCGGTCAGCGCGCCGGAGACGACCTCGCTGGCGCTGGCGCTCGAACCGTTGAGCACGATGACCATCGGGAAATCCGGCAGCGTCCCCTCGGCTCGGGCGATGGCCTTCTCTTCAGAGCCGGTGCGGCCCTTGGTGCTGACGATGGTGCCTTCCTTGAGGAAGAGATCGGCCATCTCGATCGCGGCGCGGAGCGACCCACCGCCGTTGAACCGAAGGTCAAGGATCAGCCCCTTGAGCCCCTGATCAACGAGCTCTTTGCAGGCCTCTTCGAGCTCGGGAATGGTGCCGGCGGTGAACTGAGTGACGCGGATGTAACCGATCTTGCGCTCGGGGTCGATGAGGTACGTCCAGCGGTCGCCGACGCGGTGGATGCCCTTGACGGTAGAGGCGACGATCCTCTCGCGCGGAAGTTCCAGGTCGAACCGGAAGGACCCCGGCGCGGTGTCCGGGACGGTCTCGCTGCTCGTGAACTCGCCCGGTGGCATAGCGCCGGCGGGCTTGTCTGTCGCCTCGTTGCCGATGCGCTGGATGGTCAGGCGGACCTTGGTGCCCGCCTCGCCCGTCAGGCGGCCGATGACCGAGTCGACCTGCTCCTTGTAGGTCGATTTGCCGTCGACGGCGATGACCTGATCATCCGCCTCGATCCCGCCGCGGTAGGCGGGCGAGTCTTCCATCGGGGACACGATCAGGAGGAATCCGTCCTTGGTGTCGACCTGGGCGCCGATGCCCGCGTACTCGCCGCGGATCTCCTTGTCGAAAGCGCCGATTTCCTCGTTGGGGATGAACTCGGTGTAGCGGTCGTCGAGAACCTCGAGCATGCCCCTGATCGCGCCGTTCTGCATCTCCTTGAGACTTTTCTCGTCGAGGTCCTTGAAGAAGTGGCGGTTCAGCAGGTGCTGGATGTCGATCAGCGGATCGAACATCGCGTAGTCCGCGGCCCGGTCGGCCGCGGCCATGGGCAGGCGGATGAACAGCATCGCGAAGACGAAGGTCAGCACGAGCACGGGGACGAGGGGTCGATTCTTGCGAGCCAAGGGTCGCTCCTTTACGTGTCGTAGAACCGGCAGACCGGGAATGGTAGCCGGATCACCGGGTTGATTTACCGCTTGGCAGGCCGGCGGTGCCTCGGCGTGACCCTGATTCCGATGCGTGCCTAGACTTCTCGCCCCTCATGACAGCCCCCAAAGAACGCACAGACATCCGGATCCAGCGCGAGCGGGCGGTGCTCGCCGCCGTCTACATGCCCGATTCGCGTTTCGACGAGCGCGACCCGCTGGGCGAGCTCCGCGCCCTGGCCGAGACGGCCGGCGCGACCGTGGTGGGCGAGCTCGTGCAGCACAAGCACAAGCCCGAAGCCGGGACATACATGGGCTCGGGCAAGGTCGAGGAGCTCAAAGGTCTGTGCGAAGCGCTGGAGGCCGGCGTGGTCATCTTCGACCACGACCTGTCGCCCCGGCAGATCGCCAACATCGAAGAAATCATCGAGCGGAAGGTGCTCGACCGGTCCGAGCTGATCCTGGACATCTTCGCCAACCGCGCATCAACGCACGAGGCGAAGCTGCAGGTCGAGCTCGCCCAGCTGCAGTACACCTACCCGCGGCTCCGGGCCATGTGGGACCACCTGGAGCGCATCGTGGGCGTCGGCGGGATCGGCGGGATCGGCACGCGCGGCCCGGGCGAGACGCAGCTCGAGACCGACCGCCGCCTCGCCCAGAGGCGCGAGCTGGCTCTGCGGCGCGAACTGGCGGAGATCCAGGGCCGACGCCGCCGCGAGGTGCGGCAGCGAAACCAGGACCACTTCACCGTCGGGATCGTGGGGTACACCAACGCGGGCAAGAGCACGCTCTTCAACACCCTGACGGCGGGCGGGGCGTTCGCCAACGACCAGTTGTTCGCCACCCTCGTCACGCGCACCCGCGAGTGGGACCTTGAGCGCGGCCTGCGGGTCATGATCTCGGACACCGTCGGCTTCGTGCGCGACCTGCCGCACGATCTGGTGGCATCGTTCCGGGCCACGCTCGAAGAAGCGACGCACGCCGATGTGCTGCTGATCCTTCTGGATGTCTCCGACCCGTCGGCGGAGCTGCAGTACGAGACGGTGCAGCAGACCCTCGACGACATCTTCGAGGTCGCCCGGACCGCCGATGAACGCGATGGCCACGAATGGCGCGAGCCCGAGCGCATCCTGCTGCTCAACAAGGCCGACAAGCTGCCCGACAACCGCGAGCTGCTGATCTGGCAGTCGCGTGTCCCCGGAGCGATCGCCTTCAGCGCGATCAACAAGGACGGTCTCGGCCACGAGGACCTGCGGCGGCGCATCGCCGCCCGAGCCCGGGGCGAGGTGCGCGAGCTGTTCCTGACGCTCCCGCTGACGGAATCCAAGGCGATCAACATCATCGAGAACAAGGCCGAAGTGCTCGACCGCGAGTACATCGACAGCAGCGTCCGCCTGCGGGCCCGCATCGGCGAGCGCCAGCTCGAGCGCTTGCGGGTGGGCGGCGTGCGCGTGCTCGTCGAGCCCGTGGCCTGAACGAGCCCGGAGCGGCAGCGACGGGTCTTCGGATCAAGTACATCATTTTGCTGTGCGTGCGCTTGTGCCCGTCACTCCCATTCCGGGCTCGTTTGGTCTGACTCGTTCGCTCACACCCGCCGCTTCGCATCAAACTCTCCGATCACGCGGAGCATCTCGGCACCGCGGGCATCGCAGGTTCCGACTTCACGCGTGCGCTCCAGGCACCGTTGCACGTGACCCTGATACGACGCGAGCGACCCCAGGATGCTCAGCAGATGCCCAGCCGGGTCCGCCTCATCGAGCGCGACCACCGGGTCAAAGCCGTAGAGGTCCCGCAGCTCCCCCGGGCAGTGGCCGACCGCCAGACAGCCCGAGCCGAGCGTCTCGAAGTACCGCTGCGTCACCGTTTCCATGCCGCCAGCGCTCTCGGGATTGGTGCGCGATTTGGGGTAGCAGATGACAACCGCCGATTCCCCCATCGCGCGGTACAGAGCATCCAGCCCTGGGATCGCGCTCGCGTGCGGGCCGCGATCAAACACGTGCCTCAGCCCCGCGGCGGCGAGCGGGTCGCGGATGCGCTCGTGCACCGCGGGCATCCGCCGGCCCAGTTCCAGCACGTGCGTCCCGCGCTCGGCCAGCGGCCTGGAGGGCGAGAGCGAGGTCAGCTCGTGACACTCCGGCAGCCAGTGCGCGGCGAGCCCCGGAACGGCCTTGGAAAAATGCCCGGCGGCGTCGCGAGCGCTGAAAAACGCGAGCCGCACGCGGTGACGGCGCAACAGCCGCTCCCACTCCGCGAACTGCGGCGGCCAGCAGTCGTAGATCCACGGCACGATCTCGCACCAATACGCATCAGGCAGCGCCGGGCCCTCGTTGCGCCACGTCAGCGTGACCAAACGACGATCGCCCAAGGACGCCAGACGCCGAGCCAGGCCAATCTTCGCCAGCCCGCGGGCCGCTCGCCGCGCAACCTCAGACCGCTGCCGCCTCACCACGGGCACGCCCAGGCGCTGGAGCGATCTTTGCATGCCGTGCTGCAGCGCGGTCCAGCCCTCCAGCCTGGAATCCTGCCACATGACGACACATTTGGGGGCCAGCGAACTCACGGCGGAAAGGTAGCACGGAACTGCACCCGATCTCGCCAATCACATCGCCGAGGTGATCCGCCGGGCGAGTTCCGCCCCCTCCGCAGCATCGAGCTTGGCGCTGGGCCACTTGATCCCCAGCCCGCCTCCGTCATCGAACTTGGGGATGATGTGGAAGTGGACGTGGAAGACCGCCTGATGAGCGAGCGGGCCGTTGTTCTGCAGGACGTTGTAGGCCGTGCATCCGGTGGCCCGCATCACGGCGCGGCACACGCGTGGCAGGACACGACCCAGGGCCGCGGCGGACTCGTCCGACAGAGCATCGAGCGTCGCGACCTCCTCCTTGGGAATCACGAGCGTGTGACCGCGTGAGATCGGAAAGACATCAAGAAACGACAGCACCCGGTCGTCCTCGTAGATCTTGTGGCAGGGGATCTCGCCCCGGATGATCTTTCCGAAAATCGTCTCGGACATGCGTGCAGATTAACGAGCCCGGAGCGGCAGCGACGGGTGCTTCGCCATCCCAAACCGACTTCGTTGAGCCCAGGCTGCGAACGATTTTCTGCCCGTCTCTTCGCCTCCGGGACCCTTCGATGCGCCGGGCGAACGTGACGAGGAGGGAGGTCGCTAGGGCTTTGTCAGGATATGACGATTGCTCGGCGAGCCCGATCGGGCTACCCTGCTCGGCTCGGCATACTTTTCCAGTTCCCCCACCGCTCGCAGGGATTTCCTTCATGTCTATGGATGAACGTCAGCAACAGATCCAGGTCGGCGCCGGTCTGCAGGAATCGCGCCTCAACACCGACCTCATCGCGTGGCTCGAGAAGTGGGGAACGTGGATCCTCGCGGTGCTCTGCGTCGTGGTGCTGTCGTACGTCGGTTGGAACTACTACCAGAAGCAGCAGCGCGAGGTGATGGACAAGGCTCTGGCAGCGTTCAATACGGCGCGCGGAACGCTGGGGATCGATGGCATCCGCACCGGATCGCCCGATGGCCTGCTGGCCGTTTCCCGCGAGCACCCGCGCGTGGCGACGCTCGCCTCGATGGAAGCGGCGGAGATCTTCCTGGGCTCTGCCCGTCGCGGTGTTCGCCCGGGCGGGAACGTACTCACGCCCGCGACCGAGGACGTCCTGACCCCCGAGCAGCAGACCGAGATGCTGACCCAGGCAGCGACTCTTTTCAGCGAGGCCAAGTCGCGGACCGACAGCTCCGTGGCCATGGCGATGCTGAACATGCGGGCCCGCCTGGGCATCGCGGCCGTGGCGATCTCCAAGGGCGACTTCGATCAGGCCAAGGCGACGCTTTCCGAGATGGAAGATCGCGCCACGAAGCTGGGGCTGACCGAGCACGCCGCCGAGGCGAAGCGCCGCCTCGAGCTTCTGCCCAAGCTCGCCGTTCCGACCGAGCTTTTCAGGGATGCTGATCTCGCGGCCATCCCCGGCACAGCGCCTGAGAATCTGGACGCCGGCGCACTGCAGGACGCTTCAAACCCGCAGTTCGAGCGCATGCCCGAGGGGTTCGTCCCGCCCGGCATGGCGGCTCCGGGCGCGCCGATCCAGATCGAACCGTCGGCACCGGCACCGCAGCCCGCACCGGCTCCGGCCCCTCCCGCTCAGACTCCCCCGGCCCAGCCCGAGCAGCCCAAGCCAGCAACGCCCTGATCCGCTCGACGCTGACACCTGCGAAGATGCCCGCGTGCCCCGCGGTGAAACCAATGACGATGCGCCCTCCTTCATCCTCCCCGGCGGGAAGGTGGACCCCGATGCCGTGCGCATGGCGATCGGGGATGCCGAGATCGACGATGCCGCCGATGAGACGGGCGAGAACGACGCCGACGGGCTGGCTCGCGTCACCTTCACGCTGAAGCGCGACCTCGACAAGCGCCTCGACAAGTACCTCACCGACCGCATCCCCTTCATGAGCCGCAGCCAGTTGCAGCGGCTGATCGATGAGGGAGGGGTGCAGGTCAACGGTCGCGAGCCCAAGGCATCGACCAAGCTGCGCGTGGGCGACACCGTGGTGGTGGCGATCCCGCCCCCCCCGCCAACGGACATCCAGCCCGAGGCGATCCCGCTGGATGTGCTGTTCGAGGATGCGTGCATGATCGTGGTCAACAAGCAGCCGGGGCTGATCGTGCACCCGGCGCGGAGCCACCTGAAGGGCACGCTCCTCAACGCCCTGGTGCATCATTTCGGGGAAGGCATCAGGCATCAGGCATCGGGCATCGGGGAAGAAGGGACCAGAGATCAGGGATCGGGGACCGGTGAGGAGGAAGTTGCGAAGGGGCGAACTGGTCTTTCTTCGGTGGGGAAGGACCTGGCGCGGCCCGGGGTGGTGCACCGATTGGACAAGCACACATCGGGCGTGATGGTGGTGGCCAAGGATGACACGGCGCACTGGCGGCTCGGACGACAGTTCGAGGATCGCCGCGTCGACAAGCGCTACCTCGCGCTCGTCGAGGGCATCGTCGAGGCCGATGTGGATGTCATTGATGTTCCGCTCGGGCCTTCGATCAGCCGGGCCAAGGGAGCGCGGGAGAAGCAGCAGGTGCGGCGCGATCAACTGGGCAAGCCGGCGGTGACGATCTACCGCGTGCGCGAGCGGTTCTACTCACCGGGCACCGTGATTCCTGCCCTCGGTGCTGACCGAGGCGAGGCGCCCGCCGAGCGCCTGCCCCCCCACTTACGTCCGATCGAGCCCGAAGGCCCGCCCGCGGTGGCGGCGATCGGGCCGCGGTCGCGCGGGTTCACGCTCGTCGAACTCGAGCTCAAGACCGGTCGGACGCACCAGATCCGCGTGCACATGTCCCACATCGGGCACCCGCTGGTGGGTGATGACATGTACGGCGGGCACCATCTGGACCCCCGCACTCTTCACGCGGAATCGGACCTGCCGGAGTTTGCGCGGCAGGCGCTGCACGCGACGGTGCTCGGGATCCACCACCCCATGTCGAACGAGCCGCTGGTGTTCACCGCGCCGGTGGCGGAGGACCTCGCATCGTTGATCGGTGTGCTGCGAGCCCGCTGGGTCAGCGCGAGGGTGCAGACGCCGCCGGGGGCGACGGTGGACCTGCGCTCGGCGCTGCCCTGATCTCACTTAGTTGGCGATGTTGTCGTACGCATCGGCGGTGCCCGGGGTGGCGACGACATCGCCAACATGATTGCCGCCACCGACGGAGAAGTTCGCCGCGGTGTTTGACTTGGCGATGTTGCGGACCACGGTGCAGCCCCCGCCGAAGACGAAGTAGCCGATGTCGTTGCCCTCGGCGTAGCAGTCCTGGATCACCGCGTTGGGCGAGCCGGCGGCCGCGGAGAAGCCGGGGTTGTCGGTCCCGGCGGTGTGGTTGCGCGCTGTGCAGCGCTGGACGCGGCTGCTCTCGGCGAGGATGAAGCCACCGAGCGTGTTGCCGCTCGCGGTGGAGTCTTCGATCTGGCAATCGGCGGCAAGGCGGACACCGCTGTTGCTGTTGGCGACGACGTTGACCCGGCGGATGGTGGTTCCGGCGAGGGTGATGATGCCCGAACCGCCGTTGGAGATGGCGGTGCAGTCTTCGATCAGGGAGTTTCCGCCGACGCTGATGCCCGCGCTGCCATTGAGCCTGGCCGTGATGTTCCTGACCTCGCCTGTGGAGATCGATATGCCCGCGCCGCTCCAGTTGCGGACCTCGCCGTTGAAGATGCGGATGTTGTTGGTGCCGGCCGAGGCATCGATCCCTCGGATGTTCGAACCGAGCCCTCCGCCATCAAGAGCGAACCCGCCGAGATCGATGCTCACGTCGCTCGCGGTGATGTTGATGGCGGTGCCCGCGGTGGAAGCCGTGTACGGGCCTACGACGCGGGCCGCGCAGGGGAAATCGATGGTCTCGGGAAGCTGGCTCAGAAGCAGGTGAACTTCGTTGATCGGCGACCCCGTGATGCTGTAGTTGTCGATGTTGTTCTGGACGATGTTGTCGCGGATCACATGACGGACGCCGTTGGAAAAGATCCCGACCTCGTTGCCGCTCACGGTGTTGCCCTCGACGACCGCGCCACCCGACTGGACGCGGATGCCTGCGGATTCGATGGTGGATGAGGCGTTGCTGGCCGAGTTGCACCCGACGACATGGCAGGAGCCCGTCGCGACGATGCCGTCGGCGTTCTGGCTGACGAGGCAGTCGCGGACCATGCTCCTGGAAAGGACCGAGATGCCGGGGCCCTGATTCAGGGATGAAATGCACCCTTCGATGCGGGACACCTGGCCCCCGCGGATCCCGCCCTGGGTGTTGCTCAGCGCCTCGCAACCGACGATGTGGGTCGTGAACGTGCCAGCGCCGGTGTTGCTGATGCCCCATCCCAGGTTGAAGCTGGAAGTGATCCCTTCGATGCGCCCGCTGTCAACCGAAGCGTTGATGCCCGAGCCGCCCCAGCCGCGGATCGTTCCGTTTCGAATCACCACGTTGTCGAAGAAGTTCGACATGAAGATGCCATCGCCGGAACTCGGGGTTCCGATCAACGAGAAGCCGTTGAGGTCGAGCGTGACGTTCACGCTCGCGATGCGGATGCCGTTGAGTCCGGCGACACCCGCGATGTTGTTCGTCAGGTAGTAAGAGCCGGGCTGCGAGATCACGAACTGGGAGAAGCCGTCTCCGGGCGTGTTGGCTGCGTTGATCGCGGTACGCGGCTCGACCTGCTGCAGGTTCTTCATGGTGGGGGCAACGGCACCCGCGGGCGGGTTGAGTTCGCCGGCCAGAACACCGCATGAAATGGACGCGAGCAAGGAGGCGCAGAGTACGGCCTTGAGCATTCTGATGGACTCCATGGAACCAAGCACGTTCACGCGGCGGGCCGGCTGCCCGAACGCGGAGGCTGAAGCATGCATCACATCGCGCGGAAGGCAACCCACAGCAACGCCACGCGTGCAAGATTCCGGGATGGTTCGGGCCCTGTCGGGTGATCGTGCCGAGCGCCTCGGCGCAAAGCCCGTCGCCCGGGCCTCGTCGCGGCTGGCCTCAACCCCGTTCCCGCAGGAAGCGAGTTACCGGAACCTCCGCGGGCAGGGGTATACTCGCGCCAACGGCGGGTAGTTCGGAGGCTCCGCGCATGGCTCTGCTGCAGATCGTTGAAGGACCGGATGCTGGGAAGCGATTCCCGCTGAATCAGGACCTCGTCTCGTTCGGACGCGAGGACACCTGCACCTACCAGATCCTCGACGACACCGTCTCGCGCACGCACCTCCAGGTTCTGCTCAAGGCGGGCCGTCACCATGCCGGTGACTACCGCAGCAGCAACGGTGTGTTCGTCAACGACCGGCAGATCCTGCAGCACACCGCTCTGGGCGATGGCGACCGCATCCGGATCGGACAGACGACGCTGATCTATGTGTCGAATGATGGGGAGAGCGTCGCATCGGTCGCCGAGCGGAAGAAGAAGGGCGAGTGGGCGGTCGATACCGTCCCGCGCAAGCACTGAGCGCGGTGCCGCAGAACCGTCGTCCGATCGCCTTCCACAAAGCAAAGGCCCGAGGAACCTTCGTCCCGCGGGCCGGTGGATCTTCGCTGCTGCGTCCGGTCGAGCCGGGGCTTGCTTACTGGCAGGAGGTGCCGAAGTTGGCGAGCACCATGGTGACATCGCCGAAGTTCACGCGTCCCGAGCGGTCGGCATCGCCGGGCCCGATCGCGCTGTTGGTGTAGAGCTGGCCGTAGTTGGCGAGCACCGCCGTCACATCGGCGAAGGAAACCGCTCGGTCAAGGTTGGCATCGCCCGCACAGAAGGCCAGCGGCGAGGAGAAGGGGTCGGCGGGGTTGTAGCCCTGGTCGAGCTCATCGCGGTCGAGCACGGTGTCCACATCGCGGTCGATGCCGATGCGGCGCTGCGTTCCGATCGGGACGACGGTCCAGGTGAGCTCGCTGCCCGCGGTCGCGGCGGCGCGGAGGAGGACATCCGACACGGCTTCGCTCTGGCGGTCGGACTGATAGGTGTTGGTGCCGACGTAGACGTAGCCGCGCTCGAGGCCCGACTGGATGCCCTTGACCACCAGGCCGACCTGGTTGGTATCGGCGAGCAGCTTGAACTGGTCGAGAGCCGCGACCACGGCCGGCGCGGAGTTGTTGGCGCCGTTGAGGGTGATCTGGCGGCCGACGGCGGCGTGGGTGTCGTTGGTGAGCGACAGGAAGAAGGCCTCCATGTCGCGGCGCTCCTGCTGGCCGGTGGGGTTGTTGGGGAAGCTGAAGGGTGGTGCCGCGAACAGGTTGAACAGGGTGTCCCCGGTACCGTCGTGGTTGTAGCCGAAGCCACGGGTCGAGTTGGGCTGCCCGCGGTTGAAGCCGAGCTTCTCTTCCTGGCCGCGCAGAGCAACGTTCTTGAGCGACTGGTTCGCGGCGGGCGGGCCCGGGAAGTCGATGCGCTGGTCGGTGCCGTTCGGGAGCGTGTGACAGACGACGCACGTCAGCCCGCCGGGGCCCGGAGGGCCGAAGCGCGGCGCGGTGTTGTAGAGCGTCAGGCCATTCTGGGGATTGCCGGACCCGTTGGAGACCGCCAAGGTGTTGCGCAGCGTGCCATCGGTATTGCGGTTGGGGTTGGGTGGGTACGCGATCGTGGCGATGTAGTCATGGAGGAGCTGCATCTCCTGATCCGAGCGCTGCTCGCTGCCCTGCAGCCCGTCGAAGGCTGGGTTGAAGGCGGCGACGTTCTCCTTGTCACCGCGCCAGTGCATCGCGCCGGCGCCGACGATGCCCTGCAACGACTGCGTGACCATCGGGCCCTTCATCGGGTGCCACGGGGCACAGCCGTTGGGGCCCTGGCGGCAGGGCTGGTTCACGGTCTTCATGCTGCCGGTGACGGCGCCGAGGTCCCACGCCAGCCCGTCGGCCTTGGCATCGACGTGGCACGAGCCGCACGAGGCCTGCCCGAGCCCGCTGGTCATGTGGGTGTTGTAGAGGAAGGGTCGACCGTTGCGGATCGCCGATGGCGTGGGGTCGAAGAAGCTGGTGCGCGAGAGCTCCGCGTTGGTGGCGGTGTCGATGGTCGAGATCGATCCTTCAAAGCGGTTGAGGACGTACAGCTTCGCTCCGGCCAGTGCGAGACCGGTGGGACCGTCGCCGACATCGATCAGCCCCAGACGGGCGCCGGACGGGCCGACAATCGCGACGTTGTTGGAGCCCATGCCCGCGATGTACGCGGCCGAGCCGTCGGCGTTCCACACGATGGCGCGCGGGTCGCCGACCGATTGCTCGCGGAGCGCCTCGGTGGTGGTCGGGGCGGCGTAGCTGAGGTGCGGGTTGATGTCGGCGATGACGCGGGTGCCGTTGGGATTGGCCGGGCTGAACGATGCGAGCTCGTTGCGCACGAACACCCCGTTGACCTTCTCTTCGAAGCGGATCTCGTTGTCGCCATCGGTGCCGATGGTGGTGACGGTGCCATCGGGCTTGACGGCGATCGCCATGTTGATGTTCATCAGCCCGTTGGCGAAGGTGACGGGGGATGCGAGGTTGTTGGCATCAAGGATGGCCACATCGCGATCGGCCAGGGTCCAGGTGACGAACGAAGACCAGTTGCCGATGTTGTCATCGACCCATGTGCCCGAGACCGGGTCGCGCTTGACGATCAGCGCAACCGTGGGAGGTGTGGGAAGGGCGGGGTTGATCGGCGGATCGAACGTGTTGCCGCTGTTGGGAGGCGGGTTGCGGCCGGCGTACGGGCCGCCGGGGTTCGACACCACGTTGGCCGGGAGAATCGTCGAGTTGTTGCCCGAGAAGAAGACGGCGGCGTAGACGCGCGACCCATCCGGGCTGACCGCAAGGGCGCGGGGCTCATCGGCGGCGATCGCGATGGTCGTGGGCGCGGTGGCGGGGCTGGCCGGGTCAAAGACCATGACCTGGTTGGCCTTGGCGCACGAGACGAACGCTCGCTGGGTCGTGCCCGCGAACACCACATCGGCCGGGCCGTCGTTGACCGCCAGCGTGCGGAGGACGCGGCCCGAGGCGATGTCGACCACGCTGACCGAATCGGAGATGTGGTTGACGACCCAGGCCTCGCCGTTGGTGCGGGCCCGCACCGAGACGGGATCAAGACCCACGGGGATCGACCGGATCCGGACCGGCGCAGCGCCGGTCACATCGAACACTTCCAAGCGGTTGTCGGCCGTGTTGACCGCCAGCAGCCGGGTGCCATCGGGCGTCAAGGCAACGGGCGAAACCTGCGGCGTCTCCCAGTTGACGAAGCCGACCTGCGCCTGCGTCTGCGCGGCGGCGAGACCGGCCAGAAGTGCGAGCGTACCTGCACCGCGAGCATGCGATTTCATGAGCGAGGGTTCCTCTCTTGTCCCTATGGGTGCACCCGCCCCCCCCGGACCCCGGCCCGAATCGAGTGACACCCCCTTACACACCAAAGACCCAATCGGAGAGACGAGTTGCGGCTCGACTCTCCGGAGATTCACGGATCGCGGCTGAAGACTCTCTCGCCCGGCGAACAAAGAATCCGGGCCCGCGACCGCACTGGGGAACGCGGGCCCGCCGAGCAGATTGCACTATTTGGACAGTTTTTCCGGGCTGGCAGCAAAGGCTGAAATGCGCCATGCGCGACTGGGCACTGGACGAATACCCGCATCCGAATCCGGCGGCGGGCGTGCGGGCAGGCTCAGCCCTTGGCGCGCTTGCCGCGTTTACGGACCTTCGTCCCGGGCATGCCCGGCTTGGGCTTGCGCTCGGTCGGCTTCTGGACTTCGAGGTCGGACATCTTGATCTTGGCTTTGCCCTTGCCCGCGAGGGATGGGTGCTGCTTGAGCTTGTTGATCTGGTCGCGGATGGCGGCGGCCTTCTCGAACTCCAGGCTCTGGGCGGCCTGGAGCATCTCTTCCTGGAGCGATTCGAGCAGGTCGCTGGCCTCGAACTCGGGCTCGCTGCCCTTGGCCGCTTCGCGGGCGATGCGCCGGGCCGAGAGCTCCTGCTCGATGCCGCGGCGGATGGCCTTGCGGATCGTCTCGGGGGTGATGTTGTTGGCCTTGTTGTAGGCGATCTGCTTGGCGCGACGGCGCTCGGTCTCGCCGATGGCCGACTCCATCGCGGGGGTCATCTGGTCGGCATACAGGATGACAACGCCCCCGGCGTTGCGCGCGGCTCGCCCGATGGTCTGGATCAGGCTGGTCGGGCTGCGGAGGAAGCCCGTCTTGTCCGCATCCAGGATGCACACCAGCGACACCTCGGGCAGGTCGAGCCCCTCGCGCAGCAGGTTGACACCGACGAGCACATCAAAGCCTCCCTCGCGGAGTTCGCGGAGGATCTCTATGCGTTCGAGGGTCTCGATCTCGCTGTGCAGGTAGCGGACCTTGAGCCCCTCTTTGTCGAGGTAGTTGGTGAGGTCCTCGCACAGGCGCTTGGTCAGAGCGGTGATGAGGACGCGCTCGCCGCGCTCGACGCGCTTGCGGCACTCGATCAGCAGGTCGGGCACCTGCCCGGTCGCCGGGCGGACGTGGAGCTCGGGGTCCAGAAGCCCGGTGGGACGGATGACCTGCTCGGAGACTTCGCCGCCGCAGCGTTCGAGCTCGTAGGGGCCGGGGGTAGCCGAGACGAAGACGAGCTGCTGGACGCACTTCTCGAACTCTTCGAACTTCAGCGGGCGGTTGTCGAGCGCCGACGGAAGGCGGAAGCCGTGGTCAACCAGCACCTGCTTGCGGGCCTGATCGCCGTTGTACATGGCCCGGATCTGCGGGATGGTGACGTGACTCTCATCGATGAACATGAGCCAAGGGCGGCCGGGGGTGCCTTGAGGCGAGGGGGGCCCGTCACTGCCGTTCCGGCCTCGTTCTGTGGTGGAGTGCCCGTCACTGTCGTTCCGGGCTCGTTCGGAGGCGGGTTCGATCGTCTCGTCGAAGGATGGTCCGCGGGTGAAATAGTCGAGCAGCGTGAAGGGGCGCTCGCCGGGCTTTCGGCCGTCGAGGTGACGCGAGTAGTTCTCGATGCCGTTGCAGAAGCCGACTTCTTCGATCAGTTCCAGGTCGTACTTGGTGCGGGCGAGCAGCCGCTGGGCCTCGAGCAGCTTGCCCTCCGAGCGGAGTTGCATCACGCGAGCATCCAGCTCGTCGCGGATGTTCTTGAGGGAAGCCTCCAGCCGATCCTCGGGCATCACGTAGTGGACGGCGGGGAAGACGAAGAACATGGTCTCTTCGGCGAGGATCTCGCCCGTCAGGGGGTTGATGAGCGCGAGCCCCTCGATCTCATCGCCGAAAAGCTCGATGCGGACCGCGTGCTGCTCGTAGGCGGGATACAGCTCGATGACGTCGCCGCGGACACGGAAGGTGCCGCGTTTGAAATCGACCTCGGCTCGCTGGTACTGCATGTCCGACAGCGCCAGGAGGAACTGCTTGCGGTTCAGGCGGTCGCCCTTGGTGAGCGTGTACACGCGGTCCTGATAGGCATCTGGCGACCCCAGCCCGAAGATGCACGACACGCTCGCGACCACGATCGCGTCGGGGCGCGAGAGCAGGTGGCTGGTGGCGGCCAGGCGGAGCCTGTCAAGATCATCGTTGCGCGAGGAGTCCTTCTCGATGTAGATGTCGCGAGCGGGGATGTACGCCTCGGGCTGGTAATAGTCGTAGTACGAGACGAAGTAC
>JBIPMO010000239.1:0-4978 GCA_044369085.1 Phycisphaerales bacterium | reverse complement strand
GGCCAGAAAGGCCCCCATGGCCGCGTTATCGATGAAGCGCTGCGTCAGCGCCGCCGCCCCGAGCGCCGCCGCGGTCGAGAGCACGATCAGCACCTCGCTGGACTTGCTCCGGGCCGCCTCGGTCAGCAGCCGGGGCATCGCGAAGCGCCCGGCGGCGACGATCCCCGCCACCGTCGCGAGGGCCAGCGCCCCGCCCGCGATCAGGCTGACCGCGAGGTTCCACCCTTGCATGGGCGCTTCCTCGGCCTGCCCGGTCCCGGCGAAGCGTGCGAGCGGGGGCAGGGCCAGCAGCATCCCGATCGCCACAAGGTCCTGCAGGATCAGCACCGAGAGCGACAGCCGCCCCTCGGGGTAGCTCAGCTCGCGCCGCTGCTGCAGCACGCGCAGCACCACCACCGTCGATGAGATCGATAGCGCCATCGCGAGCACCAGCGCGCTGATCGGCGACCCCGAAAGCAGCAGGCACAGCGGCCAGAGCAGCAGGATCGATGCCGCCGCCGACACCAGCGTCGCCGCCATCATCTGCTTCAGCCCGCGAGCCAGCACCGACAGGTCCATGTGCAGCCCGACACCAAAGAGCAGCAGCACCAGAGCGAGGTCCGAGATCGCCTGCACGCTCTTGGCATCGCTGACCAGCCCGATGGCCCCGGGCCCGATGATCGCCCCGGTGATGAGGTAGGCCGGGATCGTGGCGAGCCGCAGTCGCTGCAGCGTGACGGCCACCACCGCCGCCGCCGCGAGCATCACGATCAGGTCGCGCCACAGCCCGCCGAGGCCCCCCTCTCCGGGAGCGGCCGATGAACCAACAGCGATGACCAGATCCAGCATGGGGCGGATGGTAGTACAGGGGGGCGGCACGAGCGGAGAATCCGCGCCCAGCACCGACGCGAATACCCGGCACCCAAGGGGCACACACCATGGCCAAGAAGACCACCAAGAAAGCAACGAAGAAAGCCCGCACCAAGCCGCCCGCCAAGGCCCCAACGAGCCCGGAGCGCAAGCGACGGGTCAGCGCCCCGGCGACCACCCCCACCCCACCGGGAGTCCTCGAACCGGGCACCAAGGCCCCGCCCTTCTCACTCCCTGATCAAACCGGCACGCTCCGCTCCCTCGCCGACTACGCGGGCGGGCCGCTGATCCTCTACTTCTATCCCAAGGATGACACCGAGGACTGCACGCTCGAAGCGTGCGCCTTCAACGATCGCCTGCCCGCGCTCGAAAAGATCGGGGCCGCCGTGGTCGGCATCAGCCGCTTCGATGTCAAGAGCAAGGCCAAGTTCGCGACCAAGCACGGGCTGAAGTTCCCCCTGCTCGCGGATGAGGATGGCGCGGTGAGCGCCAAGTACGGCACATGGGTCGAGAAGAGCATGTACGGCAAGAAGTTCATGGCCGTCAGCCGAACGACGTACCTGATCGATGCGAAGGGCAAAGTCGCTCGGCGTTGGGACAAGGTGCAGGTGGAGGGGCACGCGGCGGAGGTGATGGGGGCGCTCAAAGCGCTGTGATGCATTTCACGAGCCCCGGGCGCAAAGCCCGGGGTCTGGTCGGCTGATGCGCACATCGCGCCATCTCGGTCGCCCACGAACGAACATCCCCGAGCTTCGCGCCCGGGGCTCGTTCCAACTCACCAGTCCGCTCTCACTCCCCGGTCACCCGCCGCCACACATCCCCCCAGCCGACCTCGGCGAGTTTCTCATCAGCCGCCGTGGTTTCCTTTTCGTAGGACTTGATGTCCGGGGCGGCGACGAGCGGTGATGGCTCGTTGCCCTGCGACCTGGTCAGCCCCAGCGCGCCGTTGCCCGTGACGCTGACGACCCAGCGGCCTTCGGTGAGTTTGCGGTACACCGCCGTCCCGTGGCAGGCCTGGGGGTCGGACCAGTCGACGTTCGCGAGCGTGGGGTCGATGGTGAAGGCCTTGTCCGCTGGCGTCGCCGAATCAAACACGCGGCGGATGAGCAGCCGCCCGCCGATGACGACGTAATCGACGAAGACCTCGCGAGCGGGGTCCACGGGCGTCTCGATGCGGCGGAGCACGCTGCCGCCCGTCGCCCCGGCCCCTCCGCCCCCCCCGGCCGCGGCGGATGTCGTATCGGGCAGGCGGACCTCGATGGTCACCTTGTTGTCCTTGACGACCAGCTCGGTGACGGCGGCCTTGCGGATGGCATCGTTGTAGCGAGCCCGGAGGGTTTCATAGTCCTGCGCGACGGTCTGCAGCCGCTCGCGGTAGACGGAGGCGGCGATGTCGGCTCGGAGCCAGCGATAGCCGACGTAGCCGCCGACGACGAGCAGCAGCGACATGGTGATGGTCGAAACAAACTTGTAGAGCGAGAACTGCATGATCGGGTGATCCTTGGCGCCCACGGAGTGGTATATCGGTAGGCGCGGGGCGCGATGCTGAATGCAGTGCATGGCGCTGCCAGGAAGTGACTGCTCACGCTCAGCCCGGGCCGCTGCCCGCCCTCGCCCATGATCGCTTTGTGAAATCCTGCCCGGCCCCCTCGCCTCTCGGCTAGTGGGTGCTAATATCTGGGCGATGCCCATGGCCGCCACGATGCAGCACACCCTCAAGGCTCCTGCCGGTGTTTCCGGCATGGGGCTGTTCACCGGGCAGGCGGCGAGCATCATCATCAAGCCCGCCGATGCCGGCTCGGGGATCCGCTTCCGCCGCACCGACCTGCCGGGCGGGCCCGAGATCCCGGCACTGGTGGATTTCGTGGTTGACCGCCCGCGGCGGACCACGCTGCAGGCAGCGCCGGGGGCCACGAATGGCAACGGCTCGCCCGCGACCATCGAGTGCGTCGAGCACCTGCTCTCGGCTCTCGCCGGGCTCGGCGTCGACAACGCGCTGATCGAAGTCGCCGGGCCCGAGATCCCGGCGTGCGATGGGTCGGCTCTGGCGTTTGTGGATGCGATCCGCAGCGCGGGGATGGTCGAGCAGACCGCGCCGCGCATCCCGCTCGTCATCACCGAGCCGGTCACGGTGCGCGATGGCGAGGCGATGGTCGCGGCGTTCCCATCGGAATCGGGCGAGACGGAACTGATGTACGTGCTCGACCACGGGCCGAGCTCGCCGCTGCCGCGGCAGATCCACACGTTCACGCTCTCGCCCGGGGTGTACATCGAGCAGATCGCCCCGGCCCGGACGTTCAGCCTGCTCGCCGAGGCCAAAGCGGCGTGGGAGGGCGGGCTTTTCCGGCATCTGACGCCCAAGGACATGCTGGTGATCGGCGATCAGGGGCCGATCGAGAACGCCTACCGCTTTGATGGCGAGCCTGTGAAGCACAAGCTGCTGGATTTGCTCGGCGACCTGTCGCTCGCGGGCAGGCCGATCCTTGGGCGGATCGTGGCGGTGCGTTCCGGGCACGCGCTGAACCAGCGGATGGCGCGGGCACTGCTCGAACAGGCGCGCCCCGCGGCCCACGCCGTGACCGAACGGCCCAAGCCCGCGATGGACATCCGGTCGATTCTGCGGCTGCTGCCCCACCGCTACCCGATGATCCTGGTCGACCGGGTGCTCGAGATCGAGTCCGACAAGCGGGCGGTGGGTGTCAAGAACGTTTCGATCAACGAGCCGTTCTTCCAGGGGCACTACCCGGGGTCGCCGATCATGCCGGGCGTGCTGATCGTCGAGGCGATGTGCCAGCTCGCCGGGCTGATGCTCAGCCACAAGCTCGAACGCACGGGCAAGGTCGCGGTGCTGCTCTCGCTCGACAAGGTCAAGCTCCGCAAGGCCGTGACGCCGGGCGATCAACTGGTCATGGAGACCGAGACGGTGAAGTCCACGAACCGTTCGGGCGAGGTGCAGGCCCGCTCGTACGTCAGCGGGGAACTCGTCGCCGAAGCGCTGGTGAAGTTCCTGATGGTCGATGCCGAGTCGGGGTATTAGGCCGGGCATCGGCCGGGAAGCACTCTGACATTGACTTGCGTCGATAGTGCGGGCGGCTCGGCCCGGCATCCGATCTTCTTAGTTGCGGGCCTGTTCCGGGCCTGTTCGACGCCCGCCGCCCGCTTCCCCTACAGTTCCCCTCGCCCCATGCACCCACGCATCCACCCCACCGCCGTCATTCACCCCAAGGCCGAACTGGATCCGACCGTGACCGTCGGGCCCTACTGCGTGATCGGGGATGGGGTGCGGATCGGGCCCGGAACCGTCCTGCACAACCACGTGACCGTGCAGGGCCCGGCCGTCATCGGGGCTGAGAACGAGATCTTTCCCTATGTGGTGCTCGGCGCTGAGCCTCAGGACCTGAAGTACAAGGGGCACGACACCGCTCTGATCCTGGGCGACCGCAACAAGGTTCGCGAGCACGCCACGATCCACCGCGGGACCGAACTGGGGGGCGAAAAGACCGTCATCGGGTCGGATTGCCTCATCATGGTCGGCGTCCACATCGCGCACGATTGCCACATCCACGACCATGTCGTGATCGCCAACGGCACCATGCTCGGCGGGCACTGCCGTGTCGAGGAACGGGCCGGGATCGGCGGCGGGGTCGGGATCCATCATTTCACGACCATCGGCCGCCTGTCATTCACGGGCGGTTTCAGCCGCATCACCCACGATGTGCCCCCCTACCTCGTCGTGGAGGGGGCACCCGCCGAGCCTCGGAAAGTGAACAGCGTCGCGCTCTCGCGAGCCGGCTGGGACGGGGCCCATATCGACCGTCTGCGTGCGGCGTACCGCCTGATCTTCCGTCAGAACGGTATTCCCGCTGCGGATGCGATCGATGCTCTGCGGCGCGAAACGGGCCAGCTCGCCGCCGTGCTCGAGCTCTGCGACTTCCTGGAGCGGGTGCAGATGGGTGTCCACGGGCGTCAGGCGGAGCGGCAGCGGAGCCAGCCCGGATCCGATTCGGCCGCCGGCTGAACGGTGTTCACCCAGATTCACTTTTCTGTTTGAGGCTTGTTTGGGCGGATGGGACCGCGTTGGCCCGATATCTGCGCGCAAAGTCCTGAAATTGAACGAGTTAGCCTTGCA
>JBIPMO010000238.1:0-4980 GCA_044369085.1 Phycisphaerales bacterium | reverse complement strand
CCCGTCCAGCGGGTGCAGATCCGGGCACAACAGCTGCACCCAGCGCTCCGCCCGCTCCCCCGGGCGGCGCGGCAGCCGCTTCACCATCGGTTCCGGGCGAGCGGCCAGGCCATCCAGGATCGCCTGCGCCCCTTCCAATGTCGCGAGCGAAGCATCTCCCGCCGGCGACATCCGCACCGCTCGACCGCGCAGCTCCCCCACCGCCTGCGGGCCGCGGAGCAGCAGCTCCGTCATCACGATCAGCTCAGGGGTGCTGATCTCAAGAGCCTCGCGAGCGACGTGCCTGTACTTGTGAACCCTGCTTCCGGCCAGCATCGCCTCCCGAGCCAGCCCCTTGTTGCGCAGCCCGCCCATCGCCGTCAGGATGTCTTCCTCGTTCAGGTTCGTCACCGGGTCGCGGTTGTTCTTCTGATTGCATCCCACATTGAGCGCGTTGAGCGTGAGTGGATACTGGCCCGGAACGGTCTGGGCCTTTTCGACCAGCACGCCAAGGCAGCGGCATTCGGTGGATGTCAGGGTAATCAGCGGCATGGATGCACTGTACCCCGCGATCCGCCGCCCCCGTGGCCTGTAACACCATCCCTCCAGCGCCCGTAAGCTCCGGGCGCTGAAATGGGACGCCTCTGGTTCCCAACGAGCGACTGATCGGAGGTTCCCATGGCCAGCAAGATCGGGTTCAAGTCGGCGTGCGTCCTCGGGCTCGTTTCGGGGCTTATCCTCGGCGGCTGCGTCATCGTGGTCGACGGCAAGTCCGACGAATGGAGCGATAGCTTCGAAAGCACCTCGCGCCCCCGCATCGGCGTCGACATCGCCGAGCCCGGCCGGACCCTCGCCAGCCAGCTCAATATCGACCGCAAGGACGCCACGGTGATCACCGAGGTACGGTCGGAGTCCCCTGCCGACCGCGCGGGCCTGAAGCGCTATGACGTCGTCACCGCCATCGACGGGCTGCCCAAGGCCGACCCCGATGATCTCCGCCGCGCGGTCCGGTCGAAGGAATGGGGCGACACCATCACGCTCACCATCATCCGAGCAGGCCAGCCCATCGATGTCACCATCCCCCTCGAACGCTCGACCGGCAAGCCAGCCGGCTACCCCTCCTGAGCGTTCAGCCCCGCGATGATCGCGGCACGCAGATCATCGGGTTGGATCGGCTTGGACACACGGGGCCGAAGCCGAAGCGGCTCGGGCAGGTCAGGGTCTGAGTACCCGGTCACGAAGATGAACGGAACACCGCGACGGGCCAGAAGCTCGGCCACCGGCTGGGCCGTCTCATCCCCGAGGTTCACATCAAGCACCGCGCCGTCGCACTCGCTGCGCTCCAGCAGCGACATCGCATCGTCGACGCTCGCCGCCGGCCCCACCACCACCGCGCCGAGCTCGGCAAGGATGCGCTTCATCGACATGGCGACAAAGTAGGAGTCCTCGACAACGAGGATGCTCCTCCCCCCCAGCGGCATGCCCGACGCTGCGCTCTGCAAGGCGCAACCTCCTCACGACGCCCGGTCATCACGCGGCGGGTTCGACCCGCCTGCGACTGGGTAACGGTACCTTCAACCGGCACACAATCCCAGACAATTCGAACCCAATTTCGGCGGATCCCTTCAGCTCGTACGACACCGCCTCGCGGATGAACTCGGTCCCAAACCCGCTGCGGACAGGAGCTTGCACTCGCGGACCGCCCGATTCGTTCCATTCGATCAGCAGCGTCGCCCCATCGGCCACGCCTTCGATGCGCCACCGAACCCCGATCCGCCCCTCCGATGTCGAGAGCGCGCCGTACTTCGCCGCGTTCACCCCGAGCTCGTGAAACACCATCGCCAGGATCGTTCCCTCGGCCGCGCGCAGCGTCACCTCCGGGCCGGTCAGGTCGATGCGGTCCGTGAAGGGCGCCAGGACCTGGGACACCAGCGTCGACAGACCGACCCCCGTCCACTTCGATTGCGCCAGTACGCCGTGCGCCTTGGACATCGCGTCGATCCGCCCCAGGAACGACGAACGGAACTCGTCGAGCGAAGCCGAGGCATCGAGCGTGCGCTCGGCGATCCCCGCCACCGCCGCCAGGTTGTTCTTCACCCGGTGGTCCAGCTCGCGCATCATCAGCCGCTGGTGGTCCTCGGCCCGACGCCGCTCGGTCACGTCCCGGACCAGCGACAGGATCGACACCAGGCGACCCTCGGGCGTCCGCAGCACCGAGTTGTACCACTCGCAGTCGATCACCTCGCCCGCTCGCGTCCAGTTGCGGTTGCTCGAAAAGTTGCGCGAGTCGCGACCGTCAATCAGCCGCGCGATCACCTCGCCGACCGCCACGCGGTCCCCATCAAAGACGATGTCCCACTCCTCGGGACGCTTGCCCACCACATCGCTCGCGGGCCAGCCGAAGATCCGCTCGGCGCCGGCGGACCAGAACATCACGCGGAACTCCTCGTCCCACTCGACCACACCCAGCGGCGAGTTGTTCACGTGGAACGAGAGCTTCTCCAGGGCCTGCGACAGCGCGGTCTGCGCTGTCCTGCGCTCGGTGATGTCGTGCTGCACCAGCATGAAATGGCTGACGTTGCCGTTGCCGCTCCGCACCGGCGACACCGACCATGACACCCAGTAATCCGATCCGTCGCGACGCCGCGACGGCACCTCCACCAGAAACCCGCGCTGCCCCGCGTGGTCCGACCTCAGCCGGTCCACAGCCGATCGCTCGGCCACCGGCGCCAGCAGCACTTCGGGCGAGCGCCCCAGAAGCTCCTCCCGCGGGTAGCCCGTCATCCGCGACATCGCATCATTGACGAACACGATCCGAGGCTCGGTGCCGCCGCGACCGGCATCGGTGATCAGCACCGCGACCGAGGAATCAGAGAGCGTCCCCGCCAGCAGACGCAGATCGCGTTCCTCCTCATCGCGCAGCCGCAGAGCCTGGCGGAGCTGCCACACCACCGCGACCGAGAACACCGAAGTCAGGAGCGCCAGCGCAACATCCAAGCGATTCAGCGGGTGCGCCAACTCCTCCGCCCGCGCGCCCGAGCACCAGATCAGGAAAACCACCCGACGTCCCACCAGCATGCACAGCAGCGCCACGAACATCCCGTAGCGCCAATCACGCGACCTGCGCACCAGCGTCACCGACCACGCCGCGGCGCCGCTCTGCAGGATCAGCGAAATCAGTGCCAGCGCGTGCATGGGAAACTCCCGCGCGGCGCGGCATCATCAACCCCGCGCCCACCCGTGAGAGTCTATCACTCGCACGCCGGGAACAGTCTCGCACAGCCAGGCCGACCGCGCAGACTATTCATCATCCGAGCGCTCAACACCCTCGTGCTCGTCCAGCCACGCCGCCTGGATCGCCTCCAGGATCTTCTCGTTCACCGCGTGGCCCGGCCGCTCCTCGAACCCCGGCAGCGCCTGCACCAGCGCGCGCAGCTCGGTGAAGCGGACGCTCATCGGCTCGCGCCCGGGGTGCGCAAGCGCCAGCTCCTCGCCGATCCGCTCGACATCCAGCCAGTGAAATGTGTCGCGTCCCATGGTCGTTTCTCGGATGAATCCACGATCGCCGGTCACTCTCCGGGCTTCTTGATCCCGCCCCAGAGGAAGTGCTCCATCAGAGCCTCGCCGGGCTCGATGTGCAACGCCGCCGCATCCGCCTGCGCCTCGGTGAACGGCTTCCTCCCCAGCGGCTTGATCCCCGTCCCCGCCATCACGAAAGGCGGCGGCGTCCCGTCGTGCTTCAGCGTCGAGCACAGCGTGTAATGATCCGGCGCCACGAGCATCCGCCACCCACCGGTCGACCCGGCGGGATCGCGCCCCCCATCGGCCCGCAGCGCTCCGAGCCGCTCCATCATCGGCCCGATCACATGCCGATCGATCGCTTCGAGCGCCGCGATCTTGGTCTGCCAGTCGCCCTGGTGCGAGGCCTCATCCGGCGCTTCGATGTGAACGATCACCAGGTCGTACCGGTCCAGCGCTGCGGCGCTGTAGCGCCCCTGCGCCGCGTAGTCGTTGTCGTGATACGACGTCAGCCCCGGGACCGACACACGATCGACCCCGGTGTACGCCGCGATCCCCGCGAGCAGATCCACCGCCGTCGTGATCGCCGCCCGAACCTTGAAACGGTCCTGGAACGAGGGCATCTGCGGCCGCACACCCTGCCCCCAGATCCACGCCATGCTCGCCGGGCGCAGCCCGTTCTCCCGCCGCGCGAGGTTCACCTCGTGCCGCGAGAACACCTCGCGCGAGATCTCCATCAGCCGCGTCAGCCGGTCCGCGTGGGCCCCGCGCGGCAGGAACGTCCGCCACGGCTTGCGCGGGATCTCGTGCGGCGGGAACGTGATCAGCCGATCCTTGCCGCCGATGCTCCCGCGGTAATCACGCCCGGATTTGTCGATCAGGATGTTCCGGTACGACACCCCGGGGTGCAGCGAGAACTCCGCCCCAAGGTGTGGATCCGCGAGCTTCCACGCCGCCATCAGGTCCCGCACCAGCCACCGCGCCTCGCCATCGGTGATCGCCCCCGCGGAGTGGTCGAGCATCAGCCCCCCCTCCTCATCGCTCGTCGTCACCAGGTTCAGCCGGAAGATCCAGTCCTGATTCCCCGGCGCAACCCCCAGCGCAGCGCACTCCAGCGGCGCCCGCCCGGTGTGAAACTTCCCCGCGTCGTACCCCAGCAGCGTCATGCAGCAGACATCCGACCCCGCCGTGAACCCCGGGGGCGTCGTGCGCACCGTCCCCTGCTGGCCCATCGCCGCCAGCCGAGCCAGATTCGGCGCATCCGCCGCCTCGAGCGGGGTCAGCCCGTCAAGCTCCGCGATCGGCTTGTCCGCCGCGCCATCCGGAATGACGATCACGTACTTCATGGGGAAGGCACCGAGGCATCCAGCCAGCAAGGCATCAAGTGAAAGGCATGAAGCAAGAAGCCAAGACATCAGCCTACCGCAGCCCGTCCCCACTCGGTGGCTTGATGGCTCGATGCCTCGGTGCCTTCCCCTTACG
>JBIPMO010000039.1:0-15301 GCA_044369085.1 Phycisphaerales bacterium | reverse complement strand
GGAGTCGCTCGATATCGAACTCGTAAGCGAGCGGCTGGAAGCGCTCGCGACGCAGCCCGCCACGCCCAAACGATCGCGAGGAAAGCCAGATCAACCCGATGCGCTGCGGCGAGCGGCCGTTCCGTTCCGCCCCGAAGTCACCGAGCGCGGCCGCCTCACGATCCTGACGCTCGCGATCCAGATCAAGAAGCTCGACGGCCGCCGCATGCTCGTCGGGCCAGATGGTCAGGATCTCCTCACCTCCCACGGTATCGACCAGCCACGAGAGCCGAACCCAACGCTCGTCCGAGCCCTCGCGCGGGCGCACGCCTGGCACCGGGAGCTCGTTCGCACCGGCGAGTCGATCAAGATGCTCGCCGAGCGCCTCGGCGAGCACGAATCGCGCATGCACGCGGTGCTTGCGCTCACCCAGCTCGGGCCCGATGTCACCAGGGCGATCCTGATCGGAAGTCTGCCACCGGGCGTGACGCTCAAACGGCTGCTGGCCGCGGCGCAGCGACTCGATTGGACCGCGCAGAAGTCAACGCTGCGCATCGCCGCGTCATGACTGCATCCAACTGAGAATCAGGGAGCACTCATCGGCACGCGCGCTCCCCAACGCGTTGCCCCACGCCGCGATCCGCCACGGCAGCCCCCGCGGACGGGTGGGGCGACGGTGGCCAGCCTTCAACCCGCGAGATTGACATACCTGACTCATCGCCGAAATCGCGATTCCAGATCCATGCTCAAACTCCGGCGACATCACGCGCCATGCAGACGATTCCAGGCTCTGGACCACCCCCAAATACGCGCATAAATGCCGTAAATCTCGGTATTTACGGGTAATCCGGACACCCTCGTTAGGACGATGTACGGGTTAAGCGGAGAGGGGGAGATTCGAACTCCCGATGAGCCGAAACCCATACCGGTTTTCGAGACCGGCGCATTCAACCGCTCTGCCACCTCTCCAGATGGACTGCGTGCAGGGGTGAAGATGATAGCAAGCGATCGGGTGCTGGGGCCGGGGGCCGGGGGGCGGGAGGCGGTGGGGGGTGGGTCGTGTGTGGCGTGGGGTGGCGCGGAGCGCGATCAAGCCGTGCCGAGGGCCGACTCGGCTGCGATGATGGCGGCTCGGACGGGGTGTGGGGGGCGGGCCAGCGGGGTGAGGGCGGCGACGGCTCGGCGGGCGACAGCACGGGTGGTCAGCGAGACCAGAAGTCTGCCCGTGGGAGCGTCGGGGAGGCGCTCGGCGACGCCCGAGAAGATGGGGATCTCGCGCTTGATCAGGTCCGCGAGCCCGCGGGTGTCGATCGAGGTTGCGGACAGGCCGATGTCGATCAGGGCTGAGACGGGCTCTTCGAGTGAGACGCCGCCCGGGACGAGGATGATGAGCAGCACCGGGCCATCTGGCCTGGTGTCGTCGGTGCCGGACTGAACCGGCGGCTGTAGGGAGGATTGGGAGGCTTGATCAGCCATGCAGGCGGTCCTCCTGGATCAGTCGGTTGAGCAGGTCCGCGGGATCAGTCGCGGCTCGGAGATTCGCCAACCCCTCATCGCGGCGGACAATGCGAGCCAGTCGAGCGAGCAGGCGCACGTGCTCCCATGGGGTGTCGGCGCTGCCAAAGATCGCGAAGACAATGTCCTGAGGGGGGTGGTTCTGGTCGCTCCAGCGGACCCCCGGGCGGAGCAAGGCTGGGATGACGAAAGTCCTTGAGATCTCCGGCATCAAGGCGTGCGGGAAGGCGACTCCTTCGGGGGTGCCGGTGGGGAACTTGGACTCTCGGTCGACGAGTGCCTCGAACAGTGGCTCGATGGCGAGGCCCGGGGTGTGGGGGAGGGCGGCCCGTGCGAGACGATCGAGGATGGCGTCTCGGGCGCGTTCCGCCTCGACGACCAAGGCGACACCGGGTTGGAGCATCGGCTCTACGCGCATGGGTTCGATTGGCCCGAGGGGTGCCGCGAGGGCTGCGACGCGAACGGACCACGAACATTGTACTCGATGGATGACTGGCGAGCGGAGCATGCTTTGCGAGCCTGAAGCGCAGATAATGAGTGAAAGGCGTCGGCCCGGACGCCCAACAACCGTCGCTAGAGAGCAGTTGCGAGGCTCTCACAGCGTGAGGAGACCGGTTCATGAATCAACTCTTTGAGGCCGCTGCGTCGAACTGGTTCTGGACGGTGATCGGCCTGATCGCTGTGGTGTCGATCGTGGCGGGCAGCATCAAGTCCATCTTTCGGACCGTTCAGCAAGAGAGCACGCGGCGTGAGATCGCGGCGTATATCGCCGAAGGCAGCATGACCCCCGAGCAGGGCGAGCGGCTGCTGAAAGCCAAGGCCCCCGATTCCGAAGATTGCTGATCCGGATCGCCGAGCCACCGACCACGCTCTGTTGCAGCAGGAAGTCACGCATGAACTCGGTCAATCAGCTCTTGCAGAGCCTTGGCGACGATCTGATGAAGGTGATTGTGCTGTGCATCGTCGGGGTCGCGCTGGCGTTGTTCGTCTTGGCAAGGTTCATGATCTCGCGTGCGCGGGAGCGGACCAGGCGCGAGCTTGCGGCGTACGTCGCCGAAGGCACGATGACGGCGGATGAGGCCGAGCGCCTGCTCAACGCGGGCAAGCCCTCGTGTGTGTGCGCCGCGGCCCGCCCGCCGCGGGTTCGAGTTTCGGCGAAGCCAATCGATGATCCCGAGCCGCTCTTTGAAGCGGTGCCTACAAGGAGCGGTCGCCCATGACGATGCCGTTGTTTTTCTCAGATGCCGGAGAGGTCATACCGATCATCGCGGTGTCTGGTTCGATCATCGTGGCGATCCTCTGGACGCTCGCCAGCTTCATCAAGGGGCTTCACCGCCAGTCCAAGATGGCGCAGGTGCAGCGCGAGATCGCGGCGTACGTCGCCGAAGGGTCGATCACGCCTCAGGACGGTGAGCGGATGATGAAGGCGGCCTTGGATGTGAAGCCCGATCCGGAAGGGTGAGCGATCGTTGGTCGCAACGACGTCACTCGTCTCGGCTTCGACCGGACGCGGACGCAGCGATGCTGGTGCTCGCAGGTATGCGATACTCCGAACGCACCACATTCGGAGCCAAGCATGCGACACACCGGAGCCGCGACGATCTTCGCCATAGCCACTTTCGGCGCTTCGTTCCTTGCGCCGCGTGCCCTCGCCCTGGACGACGAGCATTACGCTCGAGCACGGGGGATGATTCAGAAGTCGGTCACTTGGCTGCGTGCCCAGCAGGATGCGAAGACCGGCGGGTGGGCCGTGGCTCCCGAGGGCCCGCAGTACCCCGCGATCACCGGGCTTGTCGTCAACGGGCTGATCATGGATCGAGCGATCGATGCGGACGACCCCGCGGTGAAGCGGGGGGTGGAGTTCATCCTGTCGTTCAAGCAGGCCGATGGCGGGATCTACGACCGCGTACTGCCCTCGTACAACACGGCGATCTGCCTGAGCGCGATCTCGCGGATCAACCGGCCCGAGGCGGCGGCGGCGGTCGAGCCGGCCATCGCGTTCCTGCGGTCGCTGCAGTGGTCCGAGCAGGCGCTCGAAGGGACCGAGGAGACGGGGCGCATCGACAAGGATCATCCCTTCTACGGCGGTGTCGGCTACGGGCGGCACGGCCGCCCGGACAACTCGAACCTGGGTGTGTACGTGCAGGCGATGCACGATGCCGGGCTGTCGTGCGATGATCCGGCGTTCCAGCGCGCGCTCGTGTTCCTGCAGCGAACGCAGATGGATGACCGCGTGAACCAGATGCCCTACGCCAAGGGGTCGCGGCAGGGGGGGTTCATCTACGCCACGGCGGAGAACAAGGACACGATCGGCCAGGGCCAGTCCATGGCGGGCACGGTCGAGGAATCGCTCAGCGACGGGACCAGGGCCAGCCGCCTGCGAGCCTATGGATCGATGACCTACAACGGCTTCAAGACCATGATCTACGCGAACCTCTCGCGGGATGATCTTCGGGTCAAGGCGGCGTACGACTGGATCCGTCGGAACTACACGGTCGCGGAGAACCCGGGGCTCGGCACCGACGGGATGTACTACTACTTCCTGACGATGACGCGGGCGCTCGATGCCTTCGGCACGCCGACGATCACGCCGCTGGGCGCGGGAGATGCGCCTGCCCAGTCCCGCGACTGGGAGAACGACCTCGTCGCACGGCTCGCCGAGCTTCAGAACGAGGATGGCTCGTTCAAGAGCGTCGATGATCGCTGGATGGAGAACAACCCGGTGCTCATCACGGCGTACGCGCTGCTGGCGCTGCAGACGATCGTGGAGTGACGGAGTCGGATGAGCGCACTGGCGTGCTCATTTCGTGTTGTTCCACGCAGCCGCGCGGGGCCCGCGTGCTACTGGATGTTGGCCCACGGGCTGGTGGCGGTGGCGGCGGTGCCGATGGGGCCGACGTCGTTCCCGCCCGAGATCCCGCCGTAGTTGTTGGCGTTGTTGCGGGCGTTGTTGCGGACGATGACGTGGCCGCCGAAGAGGGTCTGGATGCCGAAGTCGGCGCCGATGAGCGAGTTGCCCTCGATGCGCCCAGAGTCGCCGGTGAGCCGTATGTTGGCTCCCGAACCAACGCCCAGGCCGTTGGTGTCGAGGACGCAGTTGAGGATGTACGCGCCGGAGGATGCTTCGATGCCGTCGAAGGTATTCGAGCGTGAGGTGCAGCTTTCCCAGCGCGAGCCGAAGCGAGCAATGAAGCCGTCGCCACCATTGTCGGAGGCGAAGCAGTTGATAAAGGTTGCGCCGTCGCGGACGCTGTAGCCACCGACGCTGTTCTGCGATGCAGCGCAGTTCGTGAAGGTGCACCGGTCGTTGAAGATGAACCCTCGCTGGCCGTTGGTTTCTGCGCGGCAGTTGGTGAGGGTGATCGAGTCGTTCCCCGCGAAACCGTGGGTGCCGTTCGAGGTCGCCAGGCAATCGGTGACGACGCTGCGCGACGCGATGAAGAACCCCGAAAGCGTGTTGGAGGACGACCGGCAGCCGCTGAGCACGCTGGCCTCGCCGACGGTGATGCCGGTGCCCGTGACGTTCCGCACGGTGACGTTGGAGAGCCGCGCGTTGTTGCCGAGCGAGATGGGGCTCCTCGTGGCGACGCAGTCGCGCAGGACGGCACCTGCCGCGGTCGTGAAGAAAGCGGTACCCGTGGATGAAGTGGCGGAGGATCGTTCGATGACGACGTCGGCTTCGATGTTGAACCCTTCGAGCGAAAAACCGTTCGCGTTGCATCCGGAGACGAATCCGTCCTCCAGGACTCTGAAAGCCGTCGCCGCGCCGAAAACGGTGGTGTCGCTGATCGACGATCCTTTCGATACGTCGATGCCTCTTCCCGCGGTCTGGACGATCATGCACCGCTCGATGCTCGTGCTGCCAAAGGCGAAGATCCCCCACGCCGAACTGTTCAGCAACACACAGTCGCGCACGACGGTATTCGTCACGTTGACAGCGGTTCGCGCGTCGCGAACGGTGCAACGCTCGACGATCCCGCGAACGACAAAGATCCCATCGCCGCCGGGTGGGCAGGAGATCGTGCAGCCCGAGACGAGCCCCTCGTCTAACGCGATGGCGTACGCACCCGCGCCGCTGATCCTGGTGTCGGTGACGCGCGATTCGCTGGCGCCGAAGAAGTTGATGACGCCGGACTTGCCCGAGGTTGGCACGAGTTCGATGGTCATGTCGTCAACCACGAGCGACGCGCTGTCGTTGCCGATGCCCCCGGTTGTGCCCTTGATGGTGCCGCCGAAGACCGTGCAACTCGTGGCGGTCGCGCTGACGCCGTCGAGCGAGCCTGCCTGGCCGATGATCGAGAACCCGCCGAGATCGATCGTCACAAACCCGCTCGCCTGCACCTCGATCCCGTTGAAGTTCGCCGGCACGCTGACGTTTGAGGTCAGGTAGTACGACCCGGGCTGGGTGATCTTGAAGACGCTGTCGGCATCACCCGGCGTGGTGGCGGCGCTGATCGGCGTCCGCGGCTCGACCTGCTGGAGCGTCTTCATCGATGGCGCGACCGGGCCGACTGGCGGGTTCAGATCCCCGGCGGTCGCGACCGCGGCGCAGAACGCGACCGATAACAGCGCAAGTGTGCAGTCTCGCATCGAGCATCCTCCGGCCCCGGTTGCTCTGAGTGTGCCACACGCGCTGACAAAGGCAAGCGCAACGGTCACGAACCGGGCGTGAACGCGGGCGGTTATGACAGCATCACCGTCCGGTGCCCGCGATCATGAAGCGGCCGAAGGACCAGGCCTGGGTGCGAAACCATGCCGTCGAATGGGGAATCGATCGACGATGCGTGACGGGGGCTTTGCGTGCCGAGGGATGGGAGCGAGATCGAGGGGTGTCAGTTGCTGATGTTGTCGTTGGCGCCCGAGCCTGCGGGGCTGGCGACGATGGTGCCCGCGTGGTTGCCCGCCACGAAGCTGTAGTTGGCGGTGTTGCCCTTGGCGACGTTGCGGATGACGGTCCAGCCGGTGCCGAAGATCTGGATGCCGACATCGTTTCCCATGACGAAGCAGTTCTCGATGTAGCCGTTGACCGAAGCCGCGGAGGCGCTGATGCCTTGGAAGTTGCCCACGACGCCGTTGGTGATGGCCTCGCACTGTCGTATCCGGACCCTGCTGCCCAGAACGAAGCCCTGCGCATCGTTGGAGACCGAAGCGCAGTTCTCGATCTGCGTGTCGCTGCCGACGCTGAACCCGTTGCCGCCGTTGCTGAAGGCGCGGCACTCGCGGACGATCGCCTGGCTCCCCGTGATGATGCCGGTCGTGAGATTGTCCTCGGCGTTGAGGCGCTCGATCAGGACGCCCGCGGCGGTGTTCAGGTCGGCGCCGGCGGCGCCCCAGTTCCTGAGCATGCCGTTGCGGATGACGATGTTGCTGCGGATGCCCGAGACGACGACGCCATTGTTGTTGACGTTGGCGGTCGAGTTGCCGATCAGGGCGTACCCGCCGAGGTCGAGGGTGACATCGTCGGACGCGATGGTGATGCCCGGACCCGTGGTCGTGCGCGTCAGGTTGCCCGCGATGGTGACATTGGCCGGCCAATCGATGGATTCGGGCAGGTCGGCGATCACAAGGTCAAGCTGATTGCCCGCGAAGAGCTGAAAGTTATCAATGTTCCCCGAGATCAGGTTGCCGCGGACGATGTTCTTGGTCCCGCCGACGAACAGACCGATGGTCGATGATGTGACGGAGTTGTTCTCGATGAGGTTCCGTGCGCCGGTGGCGCGGATGGCGGCTGAACCCGCTCCGGTGGCTGAGACACGGCAGTTCCTGACAACGCAGTCGCTGGCGACGACGATGCCGTCGGCCACGAACGATTGGGCGATGCAAGAATCGATAATCGACGAGCTGGAGGCGAAGGAAGCGCTGATGGCGGCGAGGCCGTTGCGGACAGAGACGCATCCGCGGATGAGTGTCGAACGGCCGACGCTGATGCCTACTTCCCCGTTCGACTGGGCCTCGCAGTCGATGATGTGGGTCATGAATGAGCCGCTGTCGTTCGAGATTCCCGTCGTGCCGTTCAGAGTCGCGGTGATGTTCTCGATTCTCCCCGAGTCGATGAACGCCAAGATGCCCGCTTGACCCCAGTTGGCGACGATGCCGTTGCGGATCACCACGCTGGTCCGGAAGTCCCCGCCGGTGGTGATGCCGCTGAGCGAGCCGGCCTGCCCGCGGACCGAGAACCCCATCAGGTCAAGCGTGACATTGTCTGACAGAATCGCGATGCCCGACTTTCCCGCTGGCAGCAGCAGGCTTTCGGTGAGGTAGTACGAGCCGGGCTGGCTGATCACGAACCACGCGTTCGCGTCGCCCGGAGTGTTCGCATCGCTCACCGCGATCCGCGGCTCGACCTCGTCGAGCGTCTTCATGGTCGGGGCGACCGGGCCGACGGGCGGGGTGAGGTCGCCGGCGACGGCGGGTGAGGCGCAAAGAACGACCGATAACACGAACGGCAGGGCGCGGTGCAGCATGGATCCTCCACACACCCCTTCTGACATGGAGTGTGCCACAACCCCGGGGAAACGCAAGCGGCGGGGCGGCGAGATTGTCGCCGCACCGCCGATAGCCTGATGATGATGGGAGGTCCGCGCTTCGTTGGTCGCGGCGGGGCCGGGGACAGTTCAGTCGATGAAGTTGGCGTGCGGCCCGGCGTTTGCGGGCTCAAAGGAAACCGGCCCGATGTGGTTCTGCGAGCCGTTGTCGAGGATCGGGCTCGTGATGGCGCTCAGGTAGTTCCCGATAACCGTGCAGCGATCGCTGGTCACGGTGAGGAAGACCCCGAAGGCGGACTTCAGGACGGTGTTGCCCTTGATGATCGCGTCATCGCCGTTGACATGAATGCCATAGGTGATGGCTCCGTCAGTTGTCACTGCGGTCGAGTTGGTGAGCCGCGTATGCCCTCCCATGGAGAAGCCACCCGGGCTGTCGGAAGCGCTGCACCGGTCGATCGTGGCGTAGCTCGCGGCGATGAAGCCGTAGTTCTGGGCGCCATCGGCGTCGCAGTCGCGTGCGATCGCTCTGGCTCCGATGACGATCCCGTTGTACCCGCCGATCGATGAGCAGGAGTCGAGTCTTGATGATGGCCCGGCGTTGAAGCCGTCGGCCGACGACGCGTTGCTGGTGCAGCGGAAGGCCGAAGCGCCGGTGCCGAGCGTGAACCCGTTCTCCGCGGAGGCGGATGCGGTGCAGTTCTCGGCGCGTGACGCATCGCCCAGGAAGAAGCTGGTCCCCGCGGCGCGGGCGTTGCAGTTCAGGATCTGCGATGAAGCGCCCAGGAAGAAGGCCTCCGATGTCTGCCCCGAGCAGGTGATGCTCTCGACGCGGCTGCTGTCGGAGCCGGTGAGCACGATGCCGCGGTTACAGCCGACGACGGAGCCGTTGCGGATCACGGCACCCGAGATCGGGCCGTCGATGCTTTGAGCGACGATCCCATTGACAGCGGTGCCCGCAGCGCCGCCCAAGTCGATGATCGCAAAGCCGTTGAGGTCGAGGGTGACGTTGGAGGCGGCGATCTTGATCCCCGTCTTGCCCGACGGGACGTACACGTTCGACATCAGGTAGTACGAGCCCGCCTGATTGATGAGATGCACGGACTGACCGTCGCCGGGGAAATCCTCGAAGGTAATGACGCGCCGCGGCTCGACCTGTTGGAGCGTCTTGTAGGTCGGCTGGATGCCGCCCGCGGGCGGGGCGAGCGGGCCGGCAAACACCGCGGTGACCATCGATGAAGAGCAGAGTGCGAGAACGGCAAGGCCCAAGCGCGACCGGTGCATGATGACGAACCTCCGTTTGGTGTCTGGTTGATTACGCCGCGAAGGCGGCGACACCAGATTGAACGGAGGGCGCGGATGCGTGTGACACACCGGAGGGACGAAGCGGTCAGGCAGCCTTTGACACGGTTTGGGGCGGGGCGGCCTGCTTGCCGGTGGTCGTGTGGACCTTGGGGTCGAAGGTCACGATCCGGTTGCGGCCGCCCACCTTGGCCGCGTAGAGGGCGCGGTCGGCGGCCTCGATCCAGGCTTCGGGCGTGTTCTCGCCGCCGACTCCGACCTCGGCGACGCCGAACGAAGATGTGGCTCGGATGTCGGGGTAGTTGGGCCAGCGCCTGGCCTCGATCGCGGCGCGGATGCGTTCGCAGATCCCCCGAGCATCATCGATGCTCGTATCGGGCAGGATGATGGCGAACTCCTCGCCGCCGTATCGGCAGGGGATGTCGTACGACCGGAGCTCGTTGGTGAGGATCTTGGAGTATCCCTGCAGGACGGCGTCGCCCGCCGGGTGGCCGAAGGTGTCGTTGACTTTCTTGAAGTGGTCGAGGTCGCACATGAACAGGCACATGGAGGAGTTGGTGCGTGCGGTGTTCGCCAGTTCGCGCGGGAGCCGATCGTTGAAGTAGGCGCGGTTCCAGAGCCCGGTGAGGCCGTCGATCTGGGCCCGTTTCTCGAGCATGCCCATCAGGGTGCTGATGCGGATGGCCGACTGGATGCGTGCCCGGAGCTCGTGGACATCGAAAGGCTTGCAGACGAAGTCCATGGCGCCGATCTCGAAAGCGCGGACCTTGTCCCCCGGGTCGCTGTTGCCCGAGAGGACGATGACCGGGATGGCGATGGTCCGCGCATCGTTCTTGAGCGCGCGCAGGACCTGAAACCCGTCCATCTCGGGCATGTTCAGGTCGAGCAGGACCAGCGCCGGACGGTTGGACGCCGCGAGGTCCACCCCCTCCTGGCCGCTGAAGGCGGCGAGGAACTCGACACCTTCGTGCTTGAGCTTGAAGGCCAGGAGTCGGTGGATCGACGGGGAGTCGTCGATGAGGAGCAGGATTGGTTGCTGTTCGCTTTGCTGCAAGGCCGCACCTATCGCGGAGTCTGGTTCGAGCGTCCATGGGCGTCGAGGCCCGTGCGATGGTCCCTGGTTGTGTTCTTCGCTCGGTCCCGGGCGGTCATGGACCGGGACGGAGGCTGTCCTGCGCCTTTATGCGGCGGCGCGGCCGCAGAGGCTCACCAGCGCGTCGAGTTCGGCCCGGATACGGGAGAGCTCCTCGCTGGCCCGAACGGCGGACTCGACCTCCGCGGCGGCCTGGCCCATCTGCGTGAAGCCGTACCCCGGGGCCGCTCCCTTGAGCTGATGCGCGTAGCGCATGAGATCGTTCATGTTGGCATCGCTCCACGCTCGCTCGAGTTCGGCGATGCGCGCTGGCATTTCTTCGACGAACATCTGGATGAGTTCACGCATCTCGGTGTCCGAAACGAACTCGCTGTGGATGGGGTCTGCCTGGTTCGACATGGCTGCTCCTTGAGGACGTCACGGTCCTCGCCGCAGGCAAGGTCATCGGCACGGGCGGAGCGGATGTTGATCGGCGTTCGATGGCCACCGGCGCGACCGATCCGATCGGATGTGCGCGGCGATTCTCGGACTCGCGCGGGGCGCTGATCGGGCACCTGCCGGGGCGGCTGCCCCGGGTTCGATCACTCGGCGTGGAAAATGCGCTGCGATGTTCCGCCCTGGCCGACCCGGGCTCGGACCTCGGCGGCGCACCGCGGGCAGTTGCCGACATAGCGGTCGGAGTCGGGCGAGCGGTAGATGCGGGAGTAGACGCCGCAGCATCGGAAGAAGATCCCCAGCCACGGGCGCGGGGCCGTCGGGCCGGAGTCATCGGCCGCACTCCGAGCGGCTTGGGCCGGCGCGGCCGTTGGCTGCGCCAGCCCGGGGATGTCCACGATGTCGCGTCGGGGGTGCATATGCACCCTTCATATCGTCACGCCGGGCGGGGTGGCTGGATGGGCGGGCCGGCTCGGGAACGTCCGATTCACACGCACGCCGATTCGATGGCCCGGCGGCATCCGGCGCAGCGAGCCACGATCCGGTCCACCGCCTCGCGGGCCAGGGTCGCCTCGTCGGGGGGGAGCAGGGGCAGGTTGACGAGCACGTTCCAGCGGGCGGAGGCGGCCGTCGCCTCGGCCAGCACGGCCGCGATCGCGAGGTCCGAGCGCAGGTACTTGTTGCTGCGCCCCGCGAGCTGGAGCATCAGGTCGAGCATCGCCTCGCAGGAAGCCGCCAGGGAGGTGGGCACCAGCGTGGCCGCGCGGGCCGCGGCGACCACGCGGGCTGCGCGATCCGGATCTTCCTTGGGCTTCCGCGTGGCATCGTTGAGTTCGGCGTAGGCGATGACATCGCGCTGGGCGAGATCGAGCATGTCGCGGCGAGCTTCTTTGAGGGCCACCTCCGCGCGCGCCAGCAGCGGCTCGTGATCGGCGAGGTCCTTGCGCCCGCGCGAGTAGGCGACGACCATCGCGGCCAGCGCCGCGCCCAAGGCCCCGACGGCGGCCGCGACCGAGCCCCCGCCCGGTGTCGGGCTCTTGGCGGCGGTCTGGTCGAGCAGGTCGTCGAAGGTCAGCGATTCGATGCGCATCGCTCTATCGTAGCGGCGGCGCTCGCCGCGCCGGGACGCGGCCGCATCAATCCGCGGGCGGGCGCTCGACCCAGTCTTCGCGCGGCAGGAAGGTGTAGTCGTTGGTGGTGTTCACCGCGCCCTGCGGCACCGCGAGCCCGAGGCCGACGTGCATGTCGATGAACAGGAGGTTCGCTCGCACCTGGCCGAAGTGCCAGCGCTGGCCGCGGTCGCCCGCATCATCGTGGTTGTAGATGGGCTGGTCTCCCAGGACCCATGTCTTGACCGGGTTCTTGACGAGGGGCATTCGACCGCCGCGGCGGGGGATCAGCGTGGGGATCGCGTCGTCGCCCGGCACGGTCTCGAGCGCGTGGTCGTTGAGGTTGTATGAAGTCCCGACCAGGTTGTACATGCTGCTGAGATCGAATCCGGGCGGGATGGACGGGTCGGAGGTGCCCGCATCGGCGGGATCCTCGAAGATGGGGATCTGGAACTTCTCGCTGCCCGGCGCATCGTCGCGAGGGAACGGGCCATCGACGACGAACTTGTTGAGCGGGCGGCGCTGGGCGCCGATCTGATCGATGCCGAAGAAGGGCAGCGTTCCCTTTTTGCCGCCGAAGAGCGACCCGATGGTCGATCCCTCGGAACCGCTCACGAGGTTGCCCGCGAATCCGTCGACGCGGACCTGCGGAAGTTCATCGCGGTACTCGGCGAGGTACGAGGTGATGCCCACACCGAGTTGGCGCAGGTTCGAACCGCAGGCCGTGGAGCGCGCCGAAGCGCGGGCGCTCGACAAGGCGGGGAGAAGGATGCCGATCAGCACGGCGATGATCGCCACGACAACGAGCAGTTCGATCAGCGTGAACCCGGTGCGGCGCATGATCGGTAGCGTAGACCACCAGATGCCCGGCGAGACCGGCCTCGCCCGGGCGGGCTGTCCGACCGGTTTCGGTCGCGGTCCGCGGCGTGCGTCGGAGCGGTTATCAGGGGAGATATCAGGGGAGAATGGGAGCGGTCGGATTCGAACCGACGAAGGCATAAGCCATCAGATTTACAGTCTGACCCGTTTGGCCACTTCGGTACACTCCCGAACCCGCTTTGGGCGTAGCCCAGCGCGAGGGGTTCCCAGTATAGCCGGGCCTCCGCTGAGCGGCACGGCCTGCGTATGGAGCAGGTACGGAGCAGGGAAAGAGCCGCCGGCGGGGATCGAACCCGCGACCTCGAGATTACAAATCACGCGCTCTACCAGCTGAGCTACAGCGGCGATGGCCCGGGGGCTTGCGGCCCGACATCAACCGGGCCGGGCGCTGGGCCCGAAAGAAACACGCCCCGCCGTGGGCTTGGCGGGGCGGGCTGGGTAGTGGACGATACTGGACTCGAACCAGTGACCTCTTCCATGTCAAGGAAGCGCGCTAGCCAACTGCGCCAATCGTCCGGCTTTCTGCCCGGGCTGGCCCCGAGCGGGGAGGGAGTATAGCCGACCTGCGGAAGCGGGCAAAGCCCGTCCCGGCCTTCCTCTCGGGCGGTGAGCGACCGCGCTGGCTCAGGCCGATGGCGGCGACCATGAGGGGAGCGAGGAGCTCAGTTGTTCGCTTCTTTCGTGGTGATTCGGCGGCGGAGCGGTGGGGGTGGTCGGGGCCGATGGCTTGGGCACCTTTGGCCGCTGAACCACGAGGGTGACGAAGGCCAGCACGCTCATGGCTCCGATCGCGCCCAGCCCGACCGTCTGATAGGCGATCGGGTGGGGCTTGCTCTTGTCCTGGACGGTTTCCTTGCTGACGATGAGCCCGCCTGCTTCGGCAACGGCGGCGTTGAAGGCGTGGGCCTTGTCCAGGGATGAGCGCAGCCGCATGAACGGGCCGACCGCGACGATCAGCGGCAGGATGAGCCCCAGGTGGATCCCGATCATCCCGAGCGTTCTTCGTGACTCGATCAACAGCGACAGGATCGCGCAGGTGGTCATGAGCACCGCGGCGCCGATCGAGATGAATAGCGCGGTCAGCGCGTTGGCGCCTGGGGGCGCGACGAACTAGGTGAGCCCGCCGACGAACAGGACGGCCAGGCCGTAGGCGATCATCGTGATGGCGGCCGGGATGACGTTGCGCATGCGTACAGCGTACGCGGGAGACGCGGCACGGTCGAAGGGGCGACGAGAAGCCCTCAATCGGCCGCGTGGCCGATGGCCGCATCGACCAGAACCTCCAGCGGGTCCACGATCGGCAGCGGCGAGTCGCCCTCTGGCAGCAGCAGCGATCCCTCGGTGGTGCCCAGGATCAGGGCCTCGCAGCCTCGATCCTTGAGTCTCGAGACCGATTCGCGCACCGAGGCTCGCGACTGCGGGCTGACACGGTTGAAGACCGCCTCCGTGAAGATCAGGCGGTCGATGTTGTCGGCCTCTTCCTTGGGGGGGACGTGCAGGTGCATCCCGCGGAGCCCGAGCGCGATCTGGTAGGTCGAGCCGTACGTGACGTACCGCGTGCCGATCAGCCCGATGTGCTTGCAGCCGCGCGCCTGCAGCGACTGGGCGACCAGGTCGATCATGTTCAGCCACGGGATCGGCGAGCCCGTCTCGGCCAGCGGCAGCGCGTGATGGCACACGTTGTCGGGCAGGATGCAGAACGAGGCTCCGGCCGCGGCAAGGGCCTTGGCGGAGTCGCGGAGGCTGTCGGCGATGCTCACCCAGTCGCCGCGCTCCAGCGATTCGACATAGGTCGAGAACGGGCGGTTGTGCAGCGTGATGGCCGGACGAGCGGCGGCGACCTGGATGTCCGATGCGCGGCGGCCCAGCATGCGATAGCAGATGGCCGAACCTTCGGGGCTGACGGCCGCGATTCCGATGTGCTTGGGCAAGGGGGCTTCTCCGTGACCGGGCGCGGTGTGGGGCTCGGTGCGGCTTGGACGAGGTGGCCCGACCGGGTTGGCGGTGCGAACTCGTACCGAGTCTATCGGATCGGCGGGGGTAGCATGCGGGCGATGAGCGCGAGCGCCCCAGATGATCCCTTTGCACACTTCGGGCTGATGCCGGTGTTTGACCTGGATCTGCCCGCTCTGCGCCGGGAGTGGCTCCGACGCAGCGCTCTGCTGCACCCCGACAGGCCCGGTTCAAGCCCCGACGCGGCCGAGCAACTCGCGGCACTGAATCGCGCCAAGGAGGCTCTGGAGGACCCGGAGCGCCGCGCCGCAGCGCTGCTGGTCGCGTGCGGCGAGCCGCGGACGGGCCGGAACGATGCGCTGCCGCCCGGGTTCCTGATGGAGATCCTGGAGATCCGCGAGGGGCTCGAAGAAGCGCAGGCGAAAGAGGATTCTGTGAAAGTCGCGGAGTTCGAGGGCTGGGCCCGCGGGCGGCGGGCTGAGTGCATCGAAGAGTTCCGAGCGCGGTTCGCCGCATCGGCCAAGCCCGCGTCTCCCGCCGACCTCCGCGACCTG
>JBIPMO010000237.1:0-4985 GCA_044369085.1 Phycisphaerales bacterium | reverse complement strand
GCCAATGATCAGCCGAGTTGAAATGTGCAGGATGCGCATCGTGTGGCGTCAGCGGGCGTCTGCGTGCCTCCGGTCTGCCTTTCTACTCCCTCTCTCTACTCCCTCTCGGTGGGATGGGTTTGTAACCCGTCTTTACCTTCTCTATGCCTTATGCCTTCTGACTTTTCCCTGATCCCCGATCCCCGATCCCTGATCCCTGCTCCCCGATCCCTCTACCACATCACTCCCCATCCTCCGGATACCGCCCCCACATCAGGCACAACCCCTCCGGCCCCACCGTTGGCCCCGCGAGCCGGCGATCCTTCGCCTCCAGAGCGGCCCGCACATCCGCCGCCGTCTTCCGACCCATCCCGACCTCCATCAGCGTCCCCGCGATGATCCGCACCATGTTCCACAGGAACCCGTTCGCACTCACATCAATGTGAACGCGATCCACGCCCGTCCGCACCGCCCGGCACTCCATCACGCGCCGCACGGTGCTCTCGCGCCCATGCCCCGCCGCCGCGAACGCCGCGAAGTCATGCTCGCCCTCCAGCACCCGCGCAGCCTCATCCATCGCTCGCTCATCCAGATTCGCCCACAGGTGCTTCACGTACCGCCGGTCCCAGAGCGGCCGGTCCGCCGAAGTATGAAACGAGTACCGGTACCCCTTGGCCACGCAGTCCCCGATCGGGTTGAAGTCATCCCGCGTCCGGATGCACGACCGCACCACGATGTCCCCGGGCAGCCTCGAGTTCATCGCCAGCGCCAGCCGATCATCGGGCGGCCTCCCCGTCTCCCCCTCGCACGTGAACGCCGCCGTCTGGTGCCACGCATGAACCCCCGAATCCGTCCGGCTCGCCCCGGTGATCACCACCGGCTGCCGCACCACCGCACGCACCACGCTCTCGACTTCCTGCTGCACCGTCCGCAGGATGAGCCGCTCGCGCCCCGTCTCATCCACCACCCGATCCGTGACGGCCACGCCGCCGGGCACCGGGTGCAACGCCCCGCCCGCACCCTCCACCGGCGCGGGCGGCTCCTGCTTCTGCCACCCGCAGAACTCGGTGCCGTCATACGCAAGAGTCATCCGATAGCGTGGCATAAAGGCTCATATCGCGCCGCGGCGGTGTCAGTTCCCGATCGGAAAGATCACCCCGACATACACCATGATGCTGTCGCGTGAAGGGTTGTCATCCGATCCGCTCACCGTCGCGTTGGAGATGTGGTGCCACCGCACCCCCGTGTCCAGCCTGACCCCCGATGCCTCATCCAGCCGCCACAGAGCACCGACACCCGCTCGGGGAGTGAAGTTGAAGGATGTCCCATCCGCGGGCACATCATCCGTCGAAAAGAGCAGCCCGATCCCCGCCTCGATGTAGAAATCGATCGGCTCCTTCGCCATGAAGTGGTAGCGGAACCCGATCACCGGGTTGATCGATTGCGCATCATCCGCTTCGTTCCCATCCTCATCATCCTGATCGTGGTGCCACCCGCCCACACCGAAGTTGAACTCGAACCCCTCGGTCAGGAACGTGCCGAAGGTCAGGTTTCCGTTGTATTCCGTCGCCTCATCGGTGAACGCGACCCCGCCCCCAACCCCCCAGTACCACGAGCCCGCCTCGCCAAACGCCTTCCCACGCGAAGGCTGCGAATCCGCAGCCGGAGCCCCCTCTGGAGCCCCCGCAGGAGCCCCAGACCCCGCCTCCGAGTTCTGCGCCAGCATCAAACTCGGCGAAGCATCGATCAGCGAGCCGTCAGCCGCGAGCGCCCGCGCGCCCACCGCACCCATCGATCCAACCACAACGAGCATCATCATCGCACAGCGCATGGGTGTTTCCGGGAAGATCAGGGGAAGTGACGGAAAGGGAAAGCGGGAAAGTCGGCACGCGAGCCGGCGCGTTCAATCACCACGCGGGCCCGAGGCTAGAGTGTCCCGCCTCGACGCCACCGCCGCAACTCCCTCCCACGCAAACCCATGACCGACCCCGAACTCGCCAAGCGCATCGAACGACTCGAAGACGCCCAGGCCTTCGGCGATCGCGCAGCCGAGCAGTTCTCCGAGCAGCTCATCGAGGTCTTCGAGCGCATCGATGCCCTCGACCGCCGACTGCAGGGCCTCGAAACCCGTCTCCGGGCTCTCGATGATGAAGATCACGCAGCCGAATCAGAACCGGCAGAACCCGGCTGAATCCAGCAGAGCCAGTCTGAACACAGCCCGCGTGGGCTCACTCATCCAGCAGCACGAAATACTGGATGCTCCGCCGCCTTGTGGGCCGGTCCACCGGTTTCACCGCGTGCCACGAGTTCGACCCCACCGCGAACGTGAACACCGTGTTCGCCAGGAACGGCGCGGTGTACGCCACATCGTACTTCGCCCATTCCTGCGGGCCCAGGTGCCCCGCGCCCGGCTTCTCCACCAGCACGCTCGTCCCGAACGCTTCGTTCGACCGGTCATCGTGATCCGGCAGGTAGAACACCGCCGTGATGATCTTCTTGGCCACATCCGTGTGCGGCGCGATCTGGTACCCCGCCTTGTCGAGCGAAAGGTGAATCAGTGACCGGCTCCGCGACAGGTAACGCTCCGCATAGTTCGCGCCGCCGATCACATCCAGCAGCGCCCGCCGGAACCGTTCGGACCCGAACCCGCCCACGAACGCGCTCCAGAACGCCCGCTGCTCGCCGGGCAGACGGCCAAGATCATCCGTCCCGTCGCCGCGGTCGGTCAGGAACAGCGCGCCGCGGTCGGGGTGATACTTGTTCAGCGGCGTGAACATCCCATCCTCCGGGAACGCCGCGAGCAGCTGGTCGTAGTAGGGGGCCGGGAAGATCGGCCGCACCACCGCGTGCGCGAAGGGCCAGCTCTTCACGCTCGCGCCACGCAGCATGTACTCGGCGTGAACCACCGGAGACTCGGTGTACAGACCAGCCTCGGGCACGCTCGCGGAGTGCGCGGCGGTCCCGTTGGAAGCGGGGGAGGGGGCGGTGAGCGTGGTCATCGTGGGGCTCCTTCTGCGATCGGTCGGCTGAACTCGAAGTTGAAGATGCTGGCCGTCGGGGAATCATCGACAAACGCCGCGTGACGCTTGGCAACAAACCGCATGCCGCCAGCGCTCATGCGCTCGGTGATGCGAGCGATCAGGTCGGGTCGCGAAGCATCCAGCTCGATCGTCACCGACTTCAGGCGCGGATCCGCGAGCGTCCTGGTCGCCCCCAGCACGATCCGCTCCTCCGCGCCGTCGACATCGATCTTGATCCGGTTCGGAAACGGCACACCGAGCCGCCACGCCAGCTCGTCGATCGACAGCCCGATCGAGGCCTGCTCGAACACCGGCTCGAACGTCTCGCCGAACTCGCCCACCGGCGACCCGAAGCTCGACCCGGCCCCCGCGGGCAGCGGGTGCCGCATGTGCAGCGGGCCGGCGCCCAGCCCGTCGCTCACCGCGATCGAGTAGCACCCGACCCGCTCGCTCAGACCCGCCCGCCGAAGCTGCTCGGCGATCACCCACGCGTTCCACGGAGAGGGCTCGAACGCCACGATCGTGCTCGCCCGACCCGCCGCCGCCGCGTACATCGTGTACGGGCCGCTGCTCGCACCGATGTCCCAGAACACATCCCCCGCATCGAACCGGTCGATCCAGTCCAGCGTCTCGGGCTCCTTCGATGACAGCGTCTCGGCACGCCACCGCGTCGCATCGTTCGGGCAGAAGAACCGGATCGCCCCGTGCGCGGTCATGATGTCGACCTCATCCGCCGCCGGCGGGGGGAGCGTGAGTGTGAGCGTGCGCGTGGGCGAAGGGGTTCTCGCCGCTGGCCAGCGCGCAACACGCGGCCGAGCGATCGCGATCAGATAGTCCGCCTTCCGCTCCGATCCGTCGGGCGCGGTCAGTGGCCCGCCGGCGCGCTCCGCCCGCCACATCCCGGGCGGCAGGTCCTCCGCGAAAACATCATCAACCGGCAACTGCCCCAGCACCTCGACCACTTCAAAGTCCTGCGAAAGCGCCGCGATGAACTCGGCGAGCCCGAAGTCATGCACATGGTGCGGGGTCGGCCCGAGCTTATTGGGAGTGCTCACCACCAGCAGCCCGTCGGGCCGCAGCACCCGCGCATACTCGGCCACGAGCGCCTTGGTGTCCACGATGTGCTCGATCGTCTCGAAGCTCGCCACCAGGTCCACGCTCGCCGCCGCGAGCGGGGTGCTCGTCGCGTCGGCTCGATAGAACATCCGGTTCGCCCCGCCATGCCGCGAGTTCGCGTACTCGATCGTCCGAGCATCGATGTCCATCCCGTGGTACCGCGTCTGCGCGCTCGTGCACAAAAGCGAAGACCCATACCCCGTCCCGCACGCCAGGTCCGCGACATCACGACCACCGCGCGATGCGAGCAGGTCCGCAGCCAGTTCGTAGCGGCGCAGATGAAGCTCCGTCCGCGCCGGGGGCAGCATCGCGAGCGTGGCATCGTGCCGCTCGCCGCGGTTCTCCACCAGCCAGCGAGCATCCGCCGCTGACAAACCCGCCGTGCTCATCAATCGTTCCAGCGTCGCGCCCGATTCGTACGCCTCATCATCGCGCGAGTACAGCGTGATGATCGGGATCCCCACATCGCGATACAGAGCCATCGCCCGCTCGTACAGTTGGTGCTCGTACGACTCCGAGCTGATCACGATCGCCCCGACACCCGCAGGAAGCGGGCCAGCGCCCGCCCGCGCCACGCGAACACCGCCGAGCACGCTCGACCGCGGCGCATCATCCAGGATTACCTCGACGTGTACGCCGAACATCACCCACGGCTGCCGAACGATCGGCCGCGTGTGACGACCCGCCCCGAACAGCGCGATCCGCGTGATCCCCCGTGCCGCCAGCGACTCCGCAGTCCTGGTGAGCAACTGCTGGCGCATCGCTTCGCGAGCCTCCAGCACCGGTGAACGCGGCCGCTTCACCCCCTGCGCGAACCGCTCGGCCGCGCTCTCGGACAAGATTGGAGTTTCGAGTGTCACAAGTCCGGAT
>JBIPMO010000236.1:0-4995 GCA_044369085.1 Phycisphaerales bacterium | reverse complement strand
GGTGTCGCGTTCGTTGAAGCGTGCACCTCGGACGAAGGCGGCGGCGAGGAAGACGTTCATGAAGCCGTACATCACACCGGTGGGGCAGCCGGGCTCGTAGGTGAGGGGGTAGGCGGCCCGGACGGGATGGTGCAGCCCGGCGGTGGCCTTGAAGGCGACATCGGCGGCGTTGCAGGCGAAGATGAACCCGGCGATGTCGGCGGCGGCGGGGAAGGCATCGGGGGTGATGCCGCCGGTGCGGATCTTGGCCCGGGCACCGGTGCCCGCCATGGCGGTGATGAGCGACCTGGGGTCCGGCGATGCTGGGCCCACGCCGACCTCGAAGTATGGCTCGATCTGCTCGGGGAAGTTCTTCATGACCCGGTCGATGTGCCCGCCGCTGGTCGCCTTGATCTCGACAGCATCGATGGCGACTCCGCCGGTCAGGTCTGGGGTGCCGACATCGTCTCCGGCTTCGAGGGAGGCCTCGGTCGCTGGGGGCTCGGGGGCGTGGATGCGGTTGAACTCGAAGATGCGGTCGATGTCGCGGTCCACATCATCGCCGACGAGAGCGGAAACCCGCCACGGATCCTGGCCGGGCGGGGGGAGCGGCAGCCCGTCGAGTGCCGACTCGAACTCGGTGAGCCTGGACATGGGCACGATGAATCGTCCGAGGGCCCAGGCATCATCGGACTGCATGTACCGCGCCCAGTTCGCGACGGCCGACTTCATCGGCAGAGCGGCGGGCGGGAACAGCCCGGCGTAGTCGACGATGCCGGTCATCAGGATCTGGAGGGAGGATTTCACCCGGGTCATTCGACACGCAATCCCGCGAGAGAGCAAGTCGAGCAGCGCGGAGGCGGGTCGCCGGGTGCGCGATGGACTGATCGAAGCGGGCGCGGGCGGGCGAGCCGCGGGGCCCGATGGCCCGGCCGCCCACTACACTCCCGCCCAGCGCATGTCACGGAGCGTCCTCATCATTGAGCAAGGGTTCCTCAAGCCGCGCGGCTCCAAGCCTGTGCATGGTGTTGAACTCTTCCGCCTGAACCTGATCCGGGATCTGATCCAGCGCGGTGTGTCGGTCAGCCTGGTGGCCGAACGGTCGTGGCGGGGACGCATCGAGGAGTTCTTTGCGCAGCGGGGTGTCGCGGCACCGGAGTGTTTTTTTGCTCCGGCGCTCGCGGGCGTGCCCGGTGCGGGGCTGATCGGAACGGTCAGGGCGCAGCGGAGCGGGCGGTCGCGGCGGTGGGACACGGTGATGTTCGGGAACGCGCGGCTCGGGATGGTCCCGGCGATGCACTGGGCGGTGTGGATGGAGCTTGCGCCGCGCTGCCTGCTCTTTGCGCACCGCGACCCCGGGGGCAACTTCCTGGATGCGGTGTCGACGCTCGCGTTTGACACGGTGGCCAACAGCGAGTGGGTCGCGCAGTGGTACCGGGGGCAGACGGGCGGGCGGGTTGATGTGTACTACGGGCTGACGGATGCGGAGCGGTTTGTTCCGCGCGAATCACCCGCGGGCGGGCCGGCCGACGGGCTGGTGCACTTCTGCCTGCTCGGGCGGCTGCCGAACATATCCAAGGGGCAGGAGCGGGCGATCGCGGCGCTGCGAGCGGTGCCCGAGCCGCTGCGGTCGAGGATCCGGCTGCACCTGGTCGGCTTTGCGCCCGGGCACCTGCCCGACTTTGCGGACCCGTGCATCGTTCCGCACGCGTGGATGAACGCCGCGGAGGTGCCGCCGCTGCTGCGGCTGATGGATGCGATGCTGACGATCAGCACCCACGAGACCTTCAGCCAGGCGATCGTGCAGGGGATGCTGACGGGGCTGCCCGTGATCGCGAGCGACATCCCGGTGTATGCGGAGAAGCTGGATGTGCGGGCGGGCACATCGGCGCATGAGCGGCTCGTCGCGCCGATGAGCGCGGCCGAGATCCGCATCGGCGGCATCCTGACGCGGAGCGTGCAGGAGGTGACGGATGCGATCATCCGGCTCGCGAGCGACCCTTCGCTGCGAGCGAGGCTCGGGGGTGAAGGCCGCCGGGTGGCGCTGGAGCGGTATGTGTGGAGCACGGGGACGTTCATCGAGCGGCATCTGTTTCCGCGATGAAGGGGGAAGGGGATGGGAGAAGGGATTGGGGACCGGGGAGCAGGGATCTGAGATCTGAAATCCGAAATCTGAGATCTGAGATCTGAGATCTGAGATTGCCTTGCCTTTGCTCCCCGATCCCCGATCCCCGATCCCTGATCCCCGATCCCTGCTGCCTGATGCCTGCTGCCTGATGCCTCATCCCGGCTGCCTTCCCCTACACTCCCCGCGTGCCACCACCTCCCCGTCGATCATCATCCAAGTCCGATGGCCCGCGCAAGCCCGCCAAGCGGCAGCACGCCTCACCGGGCGGCAAGGCTCCTGCATCCAAGGTCCGTCGGCCGGGGCCGAAGCGGAACGCCGGCCCGGCGAGCGGCCCCCCCGGGGGCGGGGGCAGGGGCGCGGGCGGGGGCGGAGCTCGTGGCGGGTTCAGAGGCGGGCCCGGCGGTGCGCGGTCATCGCGGCCCGGTGTTTCCTCGGTTGACCCGGCGCGCGATGCGGTGATCGATGCGCTGGCGGTGCAGGTGCGTCGCTACCCCGATCTTGAGCTTTCGGCGCTGCGAACCGACGGGATGTCGCCGCTGGATGAGGCGTTTGCTCACGCTCTGTACGACGCGGTGATCCGGCGCTGGATCACGCTCTCGTTCATTGTCGAGATCGCTCTGGACCGGCCCGAGAAGCGGGCGGACCCGCGGACGATCGCGGCGATCCTCGCGGGGGCGGGGCAGCTTCTGCTGCTGGACCGGGTGCCGCCGCACGCGGCGGTGAACACGAGCGTGGATTGGGTCAAGGCTCGCGTGGGTGAAGGCGCGGGGCGGCTGGTCAACGCGATCCTGCGGAAGATTGCGCGCCTGATCGAGGAGCCGGGCGGGGTTCGCCGCGAGACGTACACGGACCGGCAGGACGAACTGCCGCTGCCCGGGGGCGGATCGCTGGCGCTCTCGGCATCGATCCTGCCCGAGGACTCGATGACGCGGCTGTCGGTGGCGACGAGCGTGCCGATCGATCTGCTGCGTGCGTGGTCCAAGTCGTCGATCCGCGAATCGCGGCGGTTGGCGCTGCACACGCTGGTGCAGCCGCCGGTGATTCTGAACACATCGTTCGCGGCGGCGGATCTTCCGGCCGAGGCGATCGCGCACAGCGCGCCGGGGCATCATGTGTACACGGGGACGCACGCGCAGCTGGCGGCGATGCTTGGGGCTCGCAAGGACATCTGGGTGCAGGACCCTGCTTCGTCGCTGGCGGTGGGCGCGGTGCCGGACCTGAAGCCGAAGCTGGTCGTGGATGCGTGCGCGGGGATGGGGACCAAGACGCGGCAGCTCGCGGCGACGTTCCCGAGCGCCAAGATCATCGCGACGGATGTGGACATGCCTCGGGTGCGGGTGCTGCGGGAGGTCTCGGCGCACCTGCCGAACGTGCAGGTGGTCGGGTACGACAAGCTGATCGACTACGCGGGGAAGGCGGACCTGATCCTGCTGGATGTGCCCTGCTCGAACACGGGCGTGCTGGCGCGGCGGGTCGAGGCGCGGTACCGCTTTGATCGCGAGCATCTTGAGAAGCTGGCATCGATGCAGAAGCAGATCATCGCGGACTCGGTGCGGCTGATCCGGCGGGGGTCGGGGTCGTGCGGGGTGCTCTATTCGACGTGCTCGCTGGACCCGCGCGAGAACCAGGCCCAGGCGGAGTGGGCGTGCCGGTGGCACGGCTTCTCCCAGCAGCGCGAGCACACGCGGCTGCCCGCGGGGCTGCCGGGGGATCCGGCGACGGCCTACTCGGACGGATCCTTCGCGGTTCTGCTGGGGTCCTGAGGGTGTGGGGCCCGGGGGTTGTCCACGCGGCTTTCGCGCACGGTCGCGGCGTGTTAGCATCCTGCACCCACGACGGGGCCCGTCCAGCCCTGTCGCTTCGCGCTCGGGCGCATCGCCCCGTGCGATCGGGCCACGATCAGGATCAGGGTTTCGTATGAATCTGTCAGACATCCTCACCCCAGCCTGCATCAAGGCCCCGATGGTCTCCACGGAGAAGAAGGGGGCGATCGACGAGTTGGTTGACCTGCTGGCCGCGGCGGGCAAGACCACCGATGCCCCCGAACTCAAGGCGGCCGTCTGGTCACGCGAGGTCACGCGCACGACGGGCATCGGGCTGTCGCTGGCGATCCCTCACGGCAAGACCAAGGGCGTTCCCAACCTGGCCATGGCCGTGGGCAAGCCCGCCGAACCGATCGACTTCGCATCGATCGATGGCCGTCCGGTCCGGCTGATCGTGCTGCTCGCCAGCCCGATCGACCGCACCAACGATCACATCCAGGCGCTGGCCAAGATCTCGCGGCTGATGGCGAGCGAGGACTTTCGGCAGAAGATCTTCGCGGCGACGGGCCCCCAGGAGATCTACGACCTGCTGATCAAGCAGGAATCGGCCGCGGTCGCGGCGCCCGCCAAGGCGTGAGCCGGGGCCGATTCCCCGGCCCGCGGGTCGGGGAATCAAAATCAAGAGTTGTGCGTCAAGGGTTTTTGGTCGGCCCGCTCACCGCTCACCGCTCGACTGCGAGCCCGGATTTTTCCCAGGCCAGGAACCCCCCCGCTATGTTCGCCACGTCGTAGCCATGGCGCTGCAGCAGGGCGCAGGCTCGGGCCGAACGGCCTCCGCTGCGGCAGTGGATCAGGATCTTCTTGCCCTTGGGCAGGGACTGTGCCTTGGCGGCGAGCCGGGTGTGCGCGACGCAGGCGGCGCCGGCGATGTGGCCCTGGGCGTACTCGGCTGCCCGACGAACATCCAGCACCATCACGCCGGGGTCGTTGGTCCGAGCCGCGAGTTCGTTCACATCCACCTCGGCGGTCGTGGCGAGGCCTCCCTTGATCCGCCCCACTTCTTCGACGCCGGCGGCGGGCATCCAGCCGATGACGCGGTCGATGCCGACGCGCATCAGATCACGG
>JBIPMO010000234.1:0-5025 GCA_044369085.1 Phycisphaerales bacterium | reverse complement strand
CATCTTCGGCATCGCGCTGGCCACCGCCGCCTTCCCGCTGCTCGCCAAGCAGGCCGACGAGCCCGACAAGTTCGCCGCCACCCTCCGCCGCGGCATCCGCCTGGCTCTCTTCATCGGCGTGCCCGCCACGCTCGGCATGATCTGGGTCGCTCGCGACCTCACCGCCGTCATCTTCATGGGCGGCAAGGTCACGCCCGCCGATGCGATGCGCATGGCCAGCTGCCTCATCGCCTACGCCGCCCTCGTCGGCACCTACTCCGTCACCCACGTCATCACGCGAGCCTTCTACGCCAAGAGCGACACCCGCACCCCCACCATCATCAGCATCATCACCGTCATCCTCGGCCTGGCACTCGGCTTCGCCCTCATGTTCAAGTGGCACGAGCAGGGCCTCGCCTACGGCTCATCCCTCGCCGCCGCCGTGCAACTCGCCATGCTCCTCATCCTCGCGCAGAAGCGCCTGGGCCCAACGAGCGGCTCGCTCATCGACCGCGCCACAGCCCTCGCCATCGTGCGCATCACCATCGCCGCCGCCGCGATGCTCACCATCCTCTTCGCGCTCGATCAACTCTGGCCCGCCGAAGAGATCATGACCTGGCGCAACCACCTCATCCGACTCATCATCGCCTGCAGCACGGGCGCCGCCGCCTACACCGCCGCAGCCTTCTTCCTCTGCCGCGAAGAGATCCGTTGGAGCACCGAGAGACACCCCAAGTAATCCCTCGATGCCTCGGTGTCTCGATGACTCGATGGCTTGATGGCTCGATGCCTTCATGCCTCCCTACCCCCTCTCGGTGGGATGGGTTTGCAACCCGTCTCTACCACTTCTACGGCTTCAGACACACCAACCACCGCCTGTGAATGCACGAGAACAACAAACGGAGGGACGGGCATCACGCCCATCCCTCCGCATGACAATCACAATGAATCTCCCGCCGAGCCTTATTTCTTCAACCCCTGCTCCCGCAGCACCGCCTGCGCCGCCGCGAGCCGCGCGATCGGCACGCGGAAGGGCGAGCACGAGACGTAATCAAGACCCGCCTCGTGGAAGAACCACACGCTCTTGGGGTCGCCGCCGTGCTCGCCGCAGATGCCGACCTTCAGGCCCTTCTTTGTCGCCCGGCCGCGCTCGGTCGCCATGCGCACGAGCTGCCCGACACCCGTGGTGTCCAAGGACTGGAACGGATCCTGCGGCAGGATCTCCTGCGCGACGTAGTCACCCAGGAAGTTCCCCGAGTCATCGCGCGAGTAGCCGAAGGTCATCTGGGTCAGGTCGTTGGTGCCGTAGGAGAAGAAGTCGGCGACCTCGGCGATCTCGCCCGCCATCAGAGCGGCCCGCGGAACTTCAATCATCGTGCCGATCGAGATGTCCAGCTTGCCCTTGAACCCGGCCTTGGCCTTGACCTCTTCGATCACGCGCTCGGTCTGGGCCCGCAGGATCTGGAGCTCCTTCTTGGTCCCGACGAGCGGGTGCATGATCTCGGGCATCGCCTTGACGCCGTTCTTGCCGCACTCGATCGCCGCCTCGACGATCGCTCGCACCTGCATGTCGAGGATCTCGGGGTAGGTGATGCACAGGCGGCAGCCGCGGTGGCCGAGCATCGGGTTCATCTCGTGCAGCTGCGAGACGCGCTGCCGCACCTTCTCGACGCTCACGTTCAGGCGCCTCGCCATCTCCTGCTGGCTCTTCTCATCGTGGGGCAGGAACTCGTGCAGCGGCGGGTCGATCAGGCGGATGGTCACAGGCAGGCCATCCATCGCGGTGAAGATGCCCACGAAGTCCGCTCGCTGGTAGGGCAGCAGCTTCTCGAGCGCTGCCTCGCGGTACTCCTTGGTCTCGGCGAGGATCATCTCGCGCATCGCCACGATGCGCTCACCCTCGAAGAACATGTGCTCGGTGCGGCAAAGGCCGATGCCCACCGCGCCGAACTCGCGAGCCCGCTTGGCATCGCCGGGGGTGTCCGCGTTGGTGCGGATCGCCAGGCGGCGGTACTTGTCGGCCCACTTCATGACCTGCGCGAACCCGCCCGACAGCGTGGGGATCACCGTGGCGACCGCCCCGGCCATCACCTCGCCCGTCGAGCCGTCGATCGAGATCACATCGTTGCGCCCGAAGGTGCGCCCGCGGATCGTGAAGGTGCCCGCCTTGGCATCGATGTGCATCTCGCCCGCGCCCGCGACGCAGCACTTGCCCCAGCCGCGAGCGACGACCGCCGCGTGGCTCGTCATGCCGCCGGTGCTCGTCAGGATGCCCGCCGCCGAGTGCATGCCATCGACATCCTCCGGGCTCGTCTCCTTGCGGACCAGGATCACCAACTCGCCCTGCACCTTGCGCTCGACCGCTTCCTCGGCGGTGAACGCCGGCTTGCCCACCGCAGCGCCGGGCGAGGCGGGCAGGCCGCGCGTCAGCACATCGGCCAGCTTCTTGCGCGATGGGTCGAACGACGGAAGCAGCAGCTGCGTCAGGTCGCCCGCCGGGATGCGCAGCAGCGCCCGCTTCTCATCGATCAGCTTCTCCTTGACCATGTCGCAGGCGATCTGCACCGCCGCGAAGCCGGTGCGCTTGCCCGTGCGGGTCTGGAGCATGTACAGGCGGCCGCGCTCGATGGTGAACTCGATGTCCTGCATCTCGCGGTAGTGCTTCTCGAGCTTGGTCTTGATCTTCAGGAGCTGCTCGTAGACCTTCTTGTTCCAGGCGGGCATCTCGGCCACGGGCTTGGGGGTGCGGATGCCCGCGACCACATCCTCACCCTGCGCGTTCACGAGGAACTCGCCGTAGAACAGGTTCTCACCCGTCGAGGGGTTGCGCGTGAAGGCGACGCCCGTCCCCGAGTCATCGCCCATGTTGCCGTACACCATGGCCTGCACGTTCACGGCGGTGCCGTTGAGCCCGGTGATGTTCTCCAGGCGGCGGTACGAGATGGCCTTGTCGGCGTTCCACGACTTGAACACCGCCTCGATCGACAGCGCGAGCTGCTTGAGCGGGTCCTGCGGGAAGTACTCGCCCACGTGCTGGCGGTAGACCTGCTTGTACGCCTCGCACAGCTCGACGAGCCCCTCGGCGGGGACATCGGTGTCGAGCTGAACGTTGTACTTGGCCTTGATCTCGCTGAAGGCGTGCTCGAAGTGCTCGTGGTGCACACCCATGACGACGTCGCCGAACATGTTGATCAGGCGGCGGTAGGCGTCGTAGGCGAAGCGCTTGTTGCCCGTGGCGGCGGCGAGCCCCTCGGTCACCGCGTCGGTGAGGCCGAGGTTGAGGATGGTGTCCATCATGCCCGGCATCGAGACGGCCGCGCCCGAGCGGACCGAGACGAGCAGCGGGTTCTTGGAGTCGCCGAACTTCTTGCCCAGCTCGCGCTCGAGGGTCTTGATGTTCTTGACGACCTCATCCATCAGCCCGGCGGGGAGCTTCTTGCCGCCCGCGTTGTAGGCGGCGCAGGTGTCGGTGGTGATGGTGAAGCCGGGGGGAACGGGCAGGCCGATCGAGGTCATGTCGGCGAGGTTGGCGCCTTTGCCGCCGAGCAGCAGCTTCATCTCGGCGCGGCCCTCGGTCTTGGCCGACCCAAAGTAGTAGACCATCTTGCCGAGCTTGATCGGCTTGCCCGCGGCGGCCTTGACGGCCTTGGCGACGCTCTTGGTCGCGCCCTTTTTGGCGGGCTTGGCGGCGGGCTTCTTGCTCTTGGACTTGGTCATCGTCGCGGGCATGTGGTCGTGGCTCCTGAGCCGGGCGGATCGCTCGGCGTGCGTGTCGTGAAACGTTTCACCCCGTCGGCACCGCCAGCGGGCACGAGCGCCGATGCGCCCGTGGTCGCGCTGCGCGAAACCTGCGAAGTCGCGGGGAAAGAAGAGTGTATCCGATGGTCCGCCCGCAGTCCGCCGCGCTGCATGCGGGCGGGCAGCGACGATCGCGCATGCGCACGGCGGGCGGGCCGGATGCCGCGGAAACCACGCACCCAACCGTATTCCTATCATCGTCGATCCATGCCGACTGTCCGTTCGCAGCCCGATGCAGCCCGGGCGCTCCCCTGGAGCGTCTCGCCGCTGCAGTTGCTCGCGGCGTGGCCCGCCCGGTCGCCGCTGGCGTGCCTGCTGAGCGGGGGGACGTTTGGCCCGCGGGCGCGGTGGTCGATCTTCGCGGCCCCTGTCGAAACAAGGGTGGTCGATGCGGCGGGGACGGGGGCCGGGGCCGACCCGCTCGCGATGCTGGACCGATCCCCCACCGCTCGTGCGAGCGAGTTGCCATTCGCGGGCGGGTGGATCGGGGCGCTGTCGTACGAACTTGGTCGCGTGCTGGAGCCGAAGGCGGGCGGCGGGCGGGCGGGCGGTTCGCGGTTCCCGCTCGTGGTGATGCAGCGGTGCCCGGGGGCGTACATCCATGATCGGCGCGATGATGCGTGGTTTGTCGTGGGTGATGAATCATCGTTGCCGGAGGTGGATCCGCGCAGCGCGAGTGAGGCGCCGGGGGGCGCGGTCGAGGTGGTTGATGCGCCGGCTTCGCTGATGGGGCGCGAGCGCTTCATGGCGGCGGTGGCTCGGGCGGTTGAGTACATCCGAGCGGGGGACATCTTTCAGGCGAACATCGCGCACCATCTTCGCTCGGTGGTCCGCGGCGAGCAGCGGGCGATCGCGGGTCGGCTGCTCGGGGCGGCGGGGCCGTGGTACGGGGCGTACCTGGAACTGCCCGACGGGCGGGCGGTGGCATCGGCGAGCCCGGAGCTGTTCCTGGACTATGACCCGCGGACGCGGCGAGTCATGACGCGGCCGATCAAGGGGACGCGGCCCGCGATGGGGCGCGAGGCGCAGCGGGCCCTGAAAGACAGTGACAAGGACCGCGCTGAGCTGACGATGATCGTGGACCTGATGCGCAATGATCTCGGGCGCGTGTGCGAGTTCGGAAGCGTGGTGGTGGATGATCCGCGGGCGATCGAGCGGCATGGGTTGGGAGAAGACTGTTCACCGCAGAGGACGCAGAGAGCGCAGAGAGAGAGTGTTGGTGGCGGGCGGGGGGCTGTTGTGGGTGTT
>JBIPMO010000037.1:0-15521 GCA_044369085.1 Phycisphaerales bacterium | reverse complement strand
GATCAGCGGGCGTTCTTGCACGGTCCGCGTCCGGGCGGCCGAGCCGGTGGACGAACCCGAGTCTGCTGCGACTCCGGCGCCGGTAGCTACCAAGGGCCCGACGATCCGCGGCGAGGTTCTGGCGTCGCTCGCCGAGCGTTACGGGGTTGCGGCGGATGAACTGCGGGCGACGTTCGAGGCAACCGATGCGGAGTTCCTTGCCACACCGACCTCCGGGGCCCGCATCGTCGTCTCGCCCGCCTCATCGACCGATGCGGCGCGGGCGGTGGTGCAGGTCCGGGTGGTGCAGGGCTCATCCATCAAGGCCTCGCGTGCGATCCGAGCGGATATCGAGCTGCTCCGCGATGTACTGGTGCTGCGCACGCCGCTCAAGAAGCACGAGGCGATCACGGCCGGGGTGTTCGACAGCGAGCGGCGGTGGGTCGCTCCGTCATCGGGGGACGTGATCGCGTCCCTGGACGGGCTGGAAGGTTCGCTGGCCCGGACGCGGGTCGCGGTCGGCACCGTGCTCAGGCGTGAGCACCTGGAATCGCCGATCATCGTGAAGCGGAACGAGCTTGTCACGATCTACACGGTTTCCAACGGGTTCGAGATCCGGACCAAGGCGCGTGCCCGGGTGGATGCTCGCATCGGCGATGTGCTGGAGTTCCGATCCGAGGGGTCCAAGCGCTCGTTCATGGCAAGGATCGACGGGCCCGGCGTGGCCGTCGCGGAAATGGAAGCCCAGCCCACCAGCGGAGCCGAGCGGCGAGCGAAGGAGGAATCGCGATGAAGTGCAATCGTGCCCGGTTGGTGTCGCTTGTGGGGGCGCTCGGCGTGTGCGTCTCGGGCGCGCAGGCCCAGTCGCTGTTCCAGCAGCCCGTCGCGCCCCCGCCGCCGCGTGGAGCTCATCAGGCGACCCAGGATGCGGTCGATCCGCAGGCCTCAACGGGCCAAGGTGCCCCGGCCGTCGCCGCGGAGCCCGCGCCCGCCGCGGTGGTCACCCGCGACCCGGCGAGCCAGCCGATCCCGCTCGAATCCGTCTCGCTGATGTCGGTCAAGCCCGCCAAGCCGACGGAGTACCTCGAGAACGATCTGGTGACGATCATCATCTCGGAACGGTCGAAGATGGACCGGTCGCAGGAGGCCGAGAGCAAGAAGGACTACACGAACGACTTCACGGTGAAGGAGTTCATGGACCTGATGTCGCTGCTGGAGCTGCAGGTCGAGAAGACCAGCGCAGCGCGACTGCCGGGCCTGAACGTGGAATCCACGTCCGACTTCAAGGGCGACGGTTCGTACAAGCGCGAGGACAAGTTCACCGACCGAATCACGGCCCGCGTGCTGGAAGTGAAGCCCAACGGGACGATGCTGATCGAGGCGCGGCGGCAGTTCAAGACGGATGAGGAAGAGACGGTGGTGCTGCTGTCTGGCATCTGCCGCGTCGAGGACATCTCATCGCAGAACACGATCCAGAGCAATCAGTTGTTTGATCTGGTGATGGATGTCCAGAACAGCGGGGATCTGAAACGGACATCGCGGAAGGGGCTCATCCCGCGGATCCTTGAGGGGCTGCTGAACTTCTGAACGCGGCGGGACCGGTGGGAAGCGCCGGCCGTGGAACGCGGCTCCGCAGGCCCGCTTTCCGCGGGTTTCACGGGCGGTGCCCGACCCCCTACACTGTCGGTCCTATGGCTACTGACATCGTCATTCCCCCGCTGGGCGAGTCCATCACCGAAGCCGTGGTTTCGCAGTGGCTCAAGCCCGATGGGTCGTACGTGAAGCGCGACGAGGACATCGTCGAGCTCGAGACCGACAAGGTCACCATGCCCCTTCCATCGCCCGCGGCGGGGGTGCTGCGGCACAGCGCCAAGACCGGGCAGACGGTGACGGTCGGCTCGTCGGTGGGGAACATCGATGAGAGCGCCGCGGCCCCGGCCGGCGCAGCGGCGGCTTCGTCCGCGGCGGCGGAGCGGAGCGCGCCTGCTCAGCCAGCGGCCCCGAAGGCTGGGGCGTCGCAGCAGGATGATGATGTGCGGGCCACGCCTCTGGCCCGGAAGATCGCAGAAGAGAAGGGCATCGATCTCTCGAAGCTGCACGGCACGGGCCCGGGCGGGCGGGTGTCGGAGAAAGATGTCGAGATGGCTCTGGCGGCGCCGGTGGCCCCTGTCAAGCCCGCAGGGGGCTCGTCGGTTGCTGCATCGGCCAAGCCCACCCAGCCCGCGGCAGCACCGGGGTCGCGAGCGGTGCGCCGCGAGCGCATGAGCACGCTGCGGCAGCGGATCGCGACGAGGCTCGTCGAGGCCCAGCACACCGCCGCGATGCTGACGACCTTCAACGAGTGCGACATGACGGCGGTCATGGAGCTGCGCAACAAGTACAAGGACCAGTTCGAGAAGGCCCACGGCGTGAAGCTGGGGTTCATGTCCTTCTTCGTCAAGGCCTGCGTGAGCGCGCTACGGAAGGTGCCCAACGTCAACGCGTTCATCGTGGATGATGGCGGTACGGTCGCGGTCGAGTACCACGACTACTGCGACATCGCCGTGGCGGTGGGGACGGAGAAGGGGCTCGTGGTCCCGGTGCTGCGGAACGCCGATGCGCTCTCGATGGCGGATGTCGAGAAGGGGATCAACGCTCTGGCGGTGAAGGCTCGCGATGGCAAGCTGACGCTGGATGACCTGCAGGGCGGGACGTTCACGATCAGCAACGGCGGGGTGTACGGGTCGATGATGAGCACGCCGATCCTGAACCCGCCGCAGAGCGGGATCCTGGGGATGCACAACATCATCCGCCGCCCGATCGAGAACCCCGCCAAGCCCGGGTCGGGCGAGGTGGTGGTGCGGCCGATGATGTACCTGGCGCTGTCGTACGACCACCGGATCGTCGACGGCGCGGGCGCGGTGGGGTTCCTCAAGCACGTGAAGGAGTGCATCGAGGATCCGCAGCGGTTGGTGCTGGGGGTGTGAGCGCGGCGATTTTGGCGGTTGCACGGTCCTGACCGCGTCGGGACGATTACTATTCGGGCATGCCCCGCCGCATGGTGATCGAACTGATCGACGACCTTCAAGCCGAGATTCTGCGGCGGAAGTCGCCGGATGAGCGGCTGCGGCTCGGGTGCGAGATGTGGGAGTTTGCTCGCGCAGTCGTGACCGCCGCGGTCCGCGAGCGGCACCCTGATTGGGACGAAGCGCGGCAGCTCCGCGAGATCATTCGAAGGCTTTCGCATGGAGCAGTATGACCTGCTCAGGCACGTCGTAGGCGAGTTCTCGCGCCTGCTTCGAGTACGTCGTCACAGTGTCGATCGCGTCGATGGCCTACGGCGAACCGTGGCTACATCGATCGCTGGGCGGTGCCGCTCGGTGTCGCGGAAGAGTGGGGTGTCATGAAGGACCGGGTCGGCGAGTGATCTATTCGGCGGCGTGCAGGTCGGCGCCGGGCAACGCCCGCAGTTCGCGGGCCGCGCCTTCGATGACCTTGATCTCCGGCAGCGCCTTCTCGCCCTTGGCGCCCGCATCCTCAAACTTTCGCAGCGTGGGCAGCAGGCGGGCATCGACCGACCCGACGACGTCGTTGTAGGCGTTCAGGGCCGTGTTGAGCGAGCCGCCGAGCCGCGCGATGTCACGCAGCACCTTCTCGACGCGTTCGTGGAGTTCCTTGCCGAGCGTGCGGAGTTCTTCGGCGCCCTCGGCCAGGCGGCGCTCGCGCCAGCCGACGTGGACGGCCGAGAGCAGCCCGATCAGCGTCGATGGGCTCGCCAGGATCACGCGATCCTGCGCGGCGGCGTCGAGCAGGTCGGGGCGGCGCTGCAGAGCGGCATCGATGAACTGATCCCCCGGGATGAACATCACGACGAACTCGGAGGCTCCATCGAAGCGGCCCTGGTACTTCTTGGAGCCCAGCCGCCTGGCCTGTTCGGCGACGTGGTCGGCGAAGACCGCCATGTGACGCTCGGCATCCTCCGGAGTCGGGGCGTCCAGAGCCAGCAGGTAGGCATCAAGGTTGGTCTTGGCATCGATGACGATCCGGCGGTCGTTGGGCAGGCGGACGACGGCATCCGGGCGGAGGAGTTCATCGGCATCGTCGCGGGTCGAGGCCTGCTCGGTGAAGTCGCAGTAGTCGCGCATGCCCGCGAGCTCAAGGACGCGGCGGAGCTGGATCTCGCCGTAGCGTCCGCGGACCTGCGGCTTCGAGAGAGCGCGGAACAGGCGAGCGGTCTCCTGGCGGAGTTGCTCGCTGGCGCGGGCGACTTCTCCGGCGCGCTCGGTCAGCGTCGAGTAGGCGCCGACGCGCTGCTTCTCGAGGTCCGCGAGCTTCTCATCGGTGCGTTTGAGCGTGTCGGCGATCGGGCGGACCTGCTGCTCGATCTGGGCCTTGGCGGCGGCGTGGTGCTTGGTGAAGTTCTCATCCGCCAGGCGGAGCAGGTGGGCGGCGGACTGCTTCATCGCGTCGCCCGCGGATGATTCGATGGTCTTTTTGAAAAGCTCCTGCTGCTGGGTCAGCCGCTCTTCGAGAGTGATGAAGGCCTGCTGGTGGGCCTGCTGCTGGGAAGCGAGGCGCTCGCTGAGGCGTTCACGCTCGGCGAGCAGATCAGCGAAGCGGGCTTGCCACTGGTCGATCTGCTGGTTGAGGGTCGCGGCTTCGGAGCGGGCGGCTTCCAGGGCTCGGGCGGCCTGATCGTGCTCGGAGGCCGCGTGGTCGAGATCACGGAGCAAGAGCGTCCGCTGGTTCCAAAGCCATAGCGCGGCCGCCGCGACAGCGATCAGCAGAACTGCGATGGCGATGAGTCCGCCCAGGGCCGGGGTCATGGGGGAAGTGTAGTGGGGGGGGCAGGGGATGCCGGGCCCGGCGGACATGCGATGATGCGGGGATGACAGGCCAAGGGCTTCCGATCTTTGTTGGTTCGTGGAACGCGGGCCCGGCGGCAGCGCGGGCCTGCGAGCGCGCTCGCGCCGGGGCGGGGCTGCTCGACGCGATCGTGGCGGGGATCGAACTGATCGAGGATGACCCGGCCGAGATGTCGGTGGGCTATGGCGGCCTGCCCAACGAGGAAGGGGTGGTCGAACTCGACGCCGCCGTGATGGATGGGGCAATGCACAAAGCGGGAGCGGTCGCGGGGCTGCGCGGCGTGCGGCACGCGGCGGCGGTCGCGCTGCAGGTGATGCGACGGACGGACCACGCGCTGATCGTCGGGGAAGGGGCCTTGAAGTTCGCTCGGCAGATGGGTTTCAAGGAAGAAGATCTGCTCACGCCCGAAGCCCGCGAGGCATGGCTGGCGTGGAAGGCGAACCTCTCGACGCGCGATGCGTGGCTGGGGGACTCGGATCGTCTACCCGGTGCCGCGGGCGCGTTCGGAGCGGCGTGGGCGGGCCACATCAGCAACACGACGCCGGGCAGGCCCCCCGATGCGGCGAACATCGCGGCGAATGATCCGGCGAACCTCGCGCTGCGCACGAACGCGTCCAGTGGACCTTCGAAGGTGCCCTTCACCCAAGGAACCGTCCATCTTTCCGGGATCGATGCACGGGGCGATCTGGCGGCGGTGACCAGCACCAGCGGGCTGTCGTACAAGCTGCCGGGGCGGGCGGGCGATACCCCGATGATCGGTGGCGGGCTGTACGTCGACAACGACTTCGGAGCCGCGGGGTGCACGGGACGCGGGGAAGCATCGTTGCAATCGTGCGCAGCGTATGAGGCGGTGCGGATGATGGAAGAGGGCCGCAGCCCCGCCGAGGCCGCTCGCGAGTCGCTGCGCCGGCTTGCCCGGCGGACGCGCGAGCCACGTCTGCTCGCGCCGGATGGCGGGCCGGTGTTCAATGTCACCGTCTACGCGCTGCGCAAGGACGGGGCCGTGGGGTCGGCGGCGATCAGGCCCGGCTACACGTTCGTGGCGTGCCGCGGCGGGGTGCCGACGCTCGAGCAGTGCGTCGCGCTGATGGGTCCTTCCAACGGGTGAGTTCACCGAATGACTGAAGCATCACACGAGCGCATCGGGGTCCCCGGGGTTCTGCTCCGAGCGGTGTTCCTCGCATGCTCGTGGACGTGGTGCATCGGCATGTGGCTGCCCGTGTACCTGTGCCAGGAGTTCGGCTGGCCCGGCTGGGTGGCGTTCATCGTGCCCAACTGCATCGGCGCGGCGGCGGTGGGGGTGGTGCTGCGCTCGCGTGCGGACAGCGAGCGGATGGAGGCCAAGCACCCGGCGGTGATGCGGTGGTTCTCGATCGTGACGGTGGCGTTCCATGTGGTGTTTCTTGTCGCAGTGTTTCCCCCCGCTCTCGAAGCCATCGGCATGCGCAGCGCAGGCATTGGAAGTTGGTACGCGCTTGCTTTCATAGCGGTGCTCCTGGCTGCATTCGCGATCAACCTGGAGACACGTCGATGGCTTCAGGTCGCTGCGGGCGTGTACATCGCTTCGATGGCCTGTTTGATTCTGACCGTGCAGTTCGGCGAGCCGGGCACGCTCGCGATTCCCACTGACAGCGGTCCTGGGAAGCTGCAGGGTCTCGCGGCGGCCTTCCCTGTGATCGCGTTGGGATTCCTCCTTTGCCCGATGCTTGACCTCACCTTTCATCGGGTCCGCCGAGAAACAGAAGGGCGGGCCGGGTCGTACGCCTTCATCCTCGCGTTCGTGCTCGCATTTCCACCGCTCGTCGGCTTCACGCTGCTTTACGCTGGGGGATACCAGAATCGGCTGTTTCACGGCTTCGTCGTGTTGCACATCCTGCTGCAGTCATCGTTCACCATTGGCGTGCATCTGCGAGAACTGGTCGCGAGGTATCACTGGCTCGAGGGCGGGCCGCGTACCGTTTGGTACCGCCGCCCCCTCGTGGCCCGAGTCTTGCCCGAGATCGCGCTGGCGGTATTCGTGCTCGCGGTGCTTTTCACTTACAAAACTGATCCGCTCTTCCGCTTTCACCGCCAGCTCTACGAACTCTTCATGTCCATGTACGGCCTGGTCTTCCCGGCCTACGTCTGGATCGTGATGATCGAGCGCGGATTGCCCATGCGGCCTCGGGTCATCGCATGGCTCGTCGCGTGCGCTATCGCGGCACCGATGTACTGGGTGGGGTACATCCAGCAGCACTACGTGTGGCTGCTGCCGGGTGTGGGGGTGGTGCTGGTTGCACCTCTGGCGCTGCGCGTGCTGCGGGGGCGCACGGTCGTGGCATCCGCTCCCTGACGGGCGCGGCTCGTTGAGGTCACATGTCGATACGCCATGCGACCGGGGCTATGCTCCGTCCATGCGCTACCGACCCATCTCGCGTTCACGCCCCGAAATCAAGGTCTCGGAGATCGGCTTTGGCTGCTGGACCCTGGGCGGGCCGAACTGGTCGCTCAGCGATGGCAACCCCATCGGCTGGAAGGATGTGGTCTTTGAGGAAGCACTCGCGGGCGTGCGGGCCGGCATCGAGGCCGGGGTCAACCACTGGGATAACGCCGACATCTACGGCAACGGCAAGGCCGAACGGATCCTGCGCGATTGCTTCAAGTCGCTCGGCGTCAAGCGCGATGCACAGGTCATCGCCACCAAGGTGGGGCACTTCCGCGGCACGGCCGAGCACGCCTACCACCCCTTCCACATCCGTCGCCAGTGCGAGCAATCGCTGATCAACCTGGGAACCGACTACATCGACATCTACTACTTTCACCACGGCAGCTTCGGCGAGCGGCTGCACGAGGCCGCCGCCACCATGCACGCGCTGGTGAAAGAAGGAAAGGTCCGCGCCGTGGGTCAGTCGGCGTACTCCGATGATGACTTTGAGCGCTCAGCGCCGGTGGTCAAGCCCGATGTGCTCCAGTCGTGGGCGAGCATGCTGCGCGACAACTTCATACGGCCCGGCGCTCGCCTGCAAACCCTGATGAGCGAGCGTGGGATCGGGTTCGTCGCCTTCTCCCCGCTGGCCCAGGGGCTGCTGCTGGACAAGTTCGACCCCGAAAGCCCGCCGAAGTTCGAGGATGGGGACATCCGCGGCAACAACCAGCAGTTCAAGAGCGATGCACTGCGGGCCCTCAAGCCCAAGGTGGCGAAGCTGAAGGAACGGTTCGGCGCGAGCGTTGAGGACCTTGCTTCGGCGGCGTGCCGCTTCGTGCTTGCGCACCCGAACGTGGTGAGCGCGATCCCGGGCTTCCGGAACGAGGCCCAGGCCCGGTGCAACCTCCGCGGCGCGACGGATGCGCCGATGAGCGCGGACGAAGCGGCTTTCTGCCGCGGCATCTTCGCGTGATTCACGCTTCGTGATCACCCGCTTGTGATGCGGCGGACGAACGCTTCGTACTGTTCGGGGGTGTCGATGCCGATGCCCCGGGCGCTCCCGGCGGGGGCGACTGACAGCGCGATCGCGTGGCCATGCTCAAGGATGCGCAGCTGCTCGAGCTTCTCCGCGCGCTCCAGCGGTGTGGGTTCGAGGGCGGCGTAACGCGCGAGAAACCAGCGGTGGTAGCAGTAGAGCCCGACATGCCGCAGGGCGACGGCGTCGTCCCCGCCCGTCGCATCGCGGTCAAAGGGGATCCGGGATCGCGAGAAGTACAGAGCGGTGCCGTCGCGGCGGCGGACCACCTTGACGATGTTCGGATTGGTTGGGTCCTCGCTCGGCGCGAAGGGTACGGCCACGGTGCTGGCCGCCACGCCCGTGGGCGCGGCGATGAGAGCGCCGACGGCGCCTTCCACCAGAGCGGGCTCGATCTCGGGCTCGTCGCCCTGGATGTTGACGATGATGCGCTCTCCCTCGGCATCGCTCGCGAGCCCGAGGGCATCACAGGCCTCGGCCAGGCGGGATGTGCCGTTGGGGTGCGCCGGAGAAGTCATGATGCACTCGCCGCCAAACGCGAGCACGGCCTCGCGCACGCTCCGATCGTCGGTCGCGATCACGACGCGTGAGAGGCAGCGCACGCGGCGGGCGGCCTCGTACACGTGCTGGATCAGCGGCTTGCCCGTCCGCGCGAGCAACACCTTGCCCGGCAGGCGCGTCGAACCGAGCCGAGCGGGAATGATCGCGATGGGTGGGGGTGCGCCGGGCATGTTGCCTCCGATCGCGACGGGTCACGCGCCGCGCAGCGACTTGACGAGTTCCTGCAGCGTCTGACGCCGGTTGCGGATGTCCTTGAAGTTGATCCGCTGCATCGCGATGCTCGCCGCGAGCTTGAAGGCCTCCTCCGCCACCGAAAGGTCCTTCGACTCCTCGGCCTTGCGAGCGAGCACATCCATAAGCCCGTAGCGCAGCTCCGCGGCGGTGTCGTCGCCCTGCACGGGGTAGCTCGAGATCGCTTCGCGGTACGAGGTCTCGGCCTCGTCGAGCCATCCCATGCGCACAAACGCGACGCCGAGCCCCGACAGCACGCTCGTGAGGATGCCCGGCGACCCGCGCGCGGCCTGGAAGTGCTCGATGGCCTTCTCGTTCAGCCCGGCATCGAGGCAGCGGCGAGCGAGCTCGAAGCGGATCATCAGGTCGGTGGGCAGGTTCTGGGCCCGCTCTTCGTACTCCTTGATCTCCATATCAAGGACCTGGCGCTCGGCCTTGGAGAGGGCGGCCTGCTTTTCGGAGTTCGCTGGGTCAGCGGCGAGCCCATCGCGCATCTCGCGGAGCTTGCGCTTGGCAGCGCGGATGCGGATATCCCCCGCATCCATCTTGAAGCGGTAGTTCCTGGTGTCCTCGAACCCCTTGGTGAGGATCTGGTATGCGAGCTTGTCATCCTCGGCGGTGCCGCGCTCGCGAAGGAGCCGCGAGACTTTCTGGACCGCGCTGACATCGGTGGGCCTGGCCTGATAGTCGGCGAGCGCGCCGGCGATGGCCCGAGCGGCGACATCTTCGGTCTTGACGATCCGCTCTTCTTCTTCCTTGGCCTGCTGGGCCCGAAGGTCCTTGATGTTGGATCGGAAGCCGCCCTGCTTTCCGGTGTCCTCGTACCCACCCTTGGACATGGTGGCCTGCGCGGACATGTTCTTGACTTCCTGCGCCAGTCGGCCATCGGTGGGGTCGAGCTTGCAGGCGATCTCGCCCGCGACCACCGCGCGATCGAAGCCGCCGATCGCCGAAAAGTTGGCCATGATCTCGACGAAGTGGTCTTTCTTGGCTTTGGCGTCCTGGCCAGCCAGCGCGAGCACGCGCGAACCGATCCAGTAGGCGGGCTCGTTCACCTTGATCTTGACGGCGGCGTCGAAGGCCTTGAGGCCCAATCGCCAGTCAAAGCCGCTGGCCCCCCATTCCAGCAGGCAGCGCAGGTACTTCTCAAGCGGGCCCTTGGCGGGGAAGCCCTCGGACTGTCCCTTGGTGGGACCCTTGGTCTTGCCGCCCTGCGAATCGACCCACGCCGAAGCCGATCTGGCGAAGCTCTCGATCGGGCCCACCCCGGTGGGGTCCATGCGGATGCCCTGGAGCCACAGCGTCATGGCGTACTCGTAGTTCGACCCGTCGTGCATGGCCTGCGCGTGGGTGAAGAACTTGGCGGCCTTCACCGCATCAGGCTTGATCGCCCCGGCCTCAACGGCGGGCTCGGCACCGGGCGCACCCCCGGCGGCGGCGGGCGGATCGCTCTTCTTAAAGAATCCGAATGCCAAGCGTCAGACCTCCGAGGCAGCAACTCGTTCAAGGGACGGGGTTCAAAGGACCGGGGTGTTCAGGCTGGGGGACAGGCGTGGGGGGTTCATAGCATGCGAGCACCGACGATCCGCAGGATGCCGCCGTTTGGCTGCGGCATCGTCCACGAAAAGATGCATGCTACGGCGGGGGTCAGGTCCACGCCAGACCAGAGGAAATGTCCCCGCGGGGCCCTGGTGTCATCAGTCGAGCGGCAGCTTCTTGGCCGCCCAGATCTCCCGCAGCGTCTCGCGATCGATGGGCTCCATCACCTGCCCATCGGGCAGGAGCCGCTTGATGATCCGCCCGGCCTTGTCGAGCGTGGTCACGATCGGCCGGGAGTTCTCCGTGAGCATGGTCGATTGGGTCCAGATTCCGGCCTCATCCTGGGCGAACTCTTCGCGGCGGAGGCTCATCTTGCTGAGGCTGCTCTCGTAGGAGTAGAAGCCAAAGAGCCCGCCCGTCTTCGCTCCCGCGACAAGCCGCGGCAGCAGGTAAGTCTGGACGCGCGAGATGTAGCCCTCGGGGAGCGCGTAGTCCGCGCTGGTGGGTTCGCTCCCAGTCTGAGCGGTCTTGATGGTCAGGCGGTCGCCTCGGCGGATGCCCGTCTCGTTCCATTCCTCGCGGTCCTTGCCGCGGCGGACGATCATGGTGATCGACCAGAGCTCCTGCACCCCGTCGGATGAGAGGTAGAAGGTCGAGATCGTGTCGACCACCGCCGCGAGCGTCAGCGCCCGAGCCTCGACGCGAACGATGGTGCCCGATTCCTCGGCCTCTTTCGAGGGCTTTTTCTTCTTGGAGTCCTGCTTCTCGGGTTCTTTATCGCGCTGGCGGCGGTCGAGTTCATCGGGCTTCCCCGGGCGGATCTGCACCCGCTGGTAGCCGACCTCTTCGGTCTCACCGTTCTGGAGCGGCCGTGAAAGTCGGTAGAAAAGCGGCTGCTCGTCGGTCGCCGATGAGAGGTCATCGAGCGAGAGCTGCTTCAGCAGCGCCTGGCCCGCAAGCAGTGCGGTCGAGCGGTCCGCCCCCAGTTCCTCGGCATCGCGGAACGAGACCGTCGCGGCCATCATCTCGTAGACCGGGCGGATGCGCGGGAACACCGCGGCCGAGCAGTCGAGCTGCAGGATCACGAACTGCCCGGGCCCGTTCTGGAACAGCGTGTAGCCCGACACCGGGGCATCCGCATCGATGGGTACATCCAGGTAAACGCGCTCCGCGGCGTTGCCCGCGAGCAGCAGGTCGCCCTGCCGATCAAACGCCCGGACCAGACTCGATTCGCGCCCCTTGGCATCCTTGCCGACCCTGGTCGCTCGCCGCTGCTCGATGATGTTGTCGAGGGCTTCGCCGATGGTGAGGGCCTTGTTGCTCGAGATGGAACTGTGGATCTGGATCACCCACGGGGTGGCCTTGGTTTCCGGCCGGACCAGGATCGTGGTGCGACCGCCCTCCAGTCGCGACAGATCGACCAGCGAGTCCGCGGGCAGGTAGATGCTCATCCCGAGGCTGGGGATGGGGTATGGATCAGCGGTGAGTTCAGATGGGACATCGACCGGAGCGGCCGGGGCTGTTGCGGCAGGAACCGCCTTTGCGGGCCGGGCAGCGGGGGGTTCGGCGGCGGCCTGCAGGCTCGGCAGCCAAGCGAAGCAGAGGGTGGCGAGCAGCGTTCGGTTTTTGATTGGCATGAGGAACATTCGCGCCGCCTTGACAGTCGTTCGGCTTTGCCTACACTCTCCACCCGCGCTCCGCGAGGAGGGCGGTGGTGGAACCGTACATCGTTTCGTCCGGCAGTGGATGCCAACTTCAGCGGCTCGCTCCGCGAGCAACTGTAAAGAGGCATTGTCGCCGCCGAACGAACTCGGACGGGCCGGGTCGGCGAAGTCGCCGGCACGGGCCTCCATCATCTTCGGCTCGGAGCAACACGGTGTTGCCCCGAACTCGGTGCGATTCGCGACGACGCCTCGGCGAGAAGCAGGAACGAGCATGAGCGGCGGAAGGATTCGAATTCGGATGGAAGCCTACGACCACCAGGCTCTCGACGCCTCCGCCAAGGAGATCGTCGATCACGCCAAGCGCACCAGCGCGAAGGTCGCGGGCCCGATCCCGCTGCCGACCCGCGTCGAGCGCTACACGGTCCTGCGCTCCCCCTTCATCGATAAGAAATCGCGCGAGCAGTTCGAGATCCGCACCCACAAGCGCATCATCGATATCACCGAGCCCAACGCTCGCACCGTCGAGGCCCTCAACCGCCTCGTCGTCCCCGCCGGTGTGTTCATCAAGATCAAGGCGTAACTTCGGGCCGGCCTCACGCGAGTGAGACCGGCCTTTTCAATGCAGCAAACCGGTCCCTCTGCCCCTCAACGGAGGCACGGACCAGCCGAAGGAAGGGCCGGCGTCCGGCACCCCAGAGGCAAGAGAGCAACCGCCGACCCCGGTACCCCCGGTCTCGGACAGGCGGGCGCAAGGAAGGATTCGAAGGATCATGGGCATCTCTCTTCTTGGAACCAAAGTCGGCATGACCCGCGTGTACACGGGCGACGGCATCGCCGTGCCCGTCACCGTCGTGCAGGTCGGCCCGTGCATCGTCACCCAGCTCAAGACCGAGAAGACCGATGGCTACAACGCCGTCCAGATCGGCTTCGAAGAGATGAAGGCCCGCAACTCGTCCTTCCAGATGATCGCTCACGATGGCAAGGCCGGCTCGGCCCCGCTGCGTCACCACCGCGAGTTCCGCGTGGATGCCAAGGAGCTCGAGGGCTACACCCTCGGCCAGTCCCTGACCGTCGAGCTGCTCGCGAATCTCCGGTACGTTGATGTCATCGGCACCAGCAAGGGCAAGGGCTTCGCGGGCGTCATGAAGCGTCACAACTTCAAGGGCATGCCTGAGACCCACGGCACCGAGCGTAAGCACCGCTCCCCCGGCTCGATCGGCGGGCGTGCCACCGACCGCGGTCGCGGCAACCAGAAGGCCGGCATCCGCATGCCCGGCCACATGGGCGATGCCCGCGCCACCATCCGATCCCTCGATGTCGTTTCCGTCGACGCCGAGAAGAACCTGATCCTCATCAAGGGCTCGATCCCCGGGGCCAACTCCGGGCTCGTCGAGATCCGCACACCTACCCGCCTCTACCGCAGCAAGGCTACCCGTCAGAATGAAGGAGCCAAGAAGTAAGCATCACACCTGACTGATCGTCGGCGGGGTCGGCTCAAGGCACCGATCCCCCGGCCCGGTTCGTCCCTCGCGGATACCACCGGGCAGACACATGCAGGAGCATCGCCGAGTCGACCCTTCCCCTCCTCATTTGTGATCGAGGAGCGGCAGGCAAGGCGAGGCCAAACGGACGACGTTCTCCGTCGCATTGTTGCGGCGGCGTCCAGGCGGCATCAGGCGAACGACGAGCGAGTTTCCTCCCTATGGAAGTCCCCGTCCTCAATATCACCGGCAAGCAGATCGGCACGATCAGTGTCGATCCCGCTGCCCTCGGCGGCGAAGTCAACCCCGCCCTCATCAAGCAGGCGTACGTCCGCTACCACGCGAACCTGCGCCAAGGCTCCGCCCGCACCAAGTCGCGCGGCATGGTTGAGGGGTCGACCCGCAAGCTCTTCAAGCAGAAGCACACCGGCAACGCCCGCATGGGCCCCGCGCGCACCCCGATGCGTCGAGGCGGCGGTCACGCGTTCGCCAAGACCAAGACCCGCGAGTCCTACCACATGGACATGCCGGTCAAGATGCGCCGCAAGGCCAACCGCAACGCGCTGCTCGCCAAGCTCCTGGACAACGAGGTGCGGGTCATCGATTCGCTCGCGTTCTCCAAGCCCGAGACCAAGGCGTTCAAGGCGCTGCTCGAGGCCTGCAACATCAACCGGTCGTGCCTCGTCGCGGTCGCCGAGACCAACGAGAACGCTCGCCTGAGCGCCCGCAACCTCGACGACGTCACGGTCTGCAACAGCCGCAGCATGAACTGCTTCGAGATGCTCAACCATCGCTACATGGTCATCTCCAAGGAAGACCTCCAGGCCTGGATCGCCGGGCCCAGCAGCCAGGTCGACCGCGCCAGCACCGAGGCCTTCTCCAAGAAGGCCGGGAAGGAGAAGGCCTGATGATCTCCCACCACATCATCAAGCGTCCGCTCTTCACCGAGAAAGGCACCGTCGCCGCCGACGAGGCCAACCGCTACTCCTTCGAGGTCCCCGTGACCGCGAACAAGACGCAGATCAAGGATGCCATCCAGGATCTCTACCGCGTCCGCGTCGTCTCGGTCAACACCGTCACCAGCCGCACCCGGAACCGCCGCATGAAGTACGGCCTGGTCGAGGGCAAGGTCAGCAAGAAGGCCATCGTCAAGATCCACCCGGATGACAAGATCGAGCTCATCTGAGCCGGTCATCACGCAACAGACATCAGCCCAGCATCAAGCCAGCACGAGTCGCTCCCGCTTCTACCTCCTCAAGCTCCCGATCCCGAACCCCCAGACCCGACTCCCCCGCATCAGCCAGTCAAAGGATCCGTCCCATGCCGATCCGCGTCTACAAGAAGACCTCCGCCGGGCGCCGCAACGCCTCGGTGAACACGCACGCCGAGGTGACCAAGAAGTCGCCCGAGAAGTCGCTGCTGCTCCCCCTCCCTCGCAAGAGCGGCCGGAACAACCAGGGCAAGGTCGTCGTCCGCGGTCGCGGCGGCGGCGTGAAGCGGATGTTCCGCAAGATCGATTTCAAGCGAGCCGACCGCAACGGACTCGTGGGCACGATCATCGGTGTCGAGTACGACCCCAACCGCACGGCCCACATCGCGCTCGTCGAGTACACCGATGGTGTGAAGCGCTACATCCTGGCCCCCGCGGGCATCAAGCCCGGGGACACGATCGTTGCCGACACCAAGGCCGTCGAGCCCAAGGTTGGCAACTGCATGCCGATCTCCGAGATCCCCACCGGCCTTGATATTCACTGCATCGAGCTCACCCCGGGCAAGGGCGC